>JAFAPL010000272.1 GCA_019247135.1 Chloroflexota bacterium
GCGCGTAGTCTCGGCGCAGGCCGCTGGCAGACGGTCTTGCACGTCGAATTGCCGCTCGCGTTGCGATCGGTGCTGGGCGGCGTGCGGCTCGGACTGACACTGGCGATGACGGGGGCCATCGTTGGCGAATTCGTCGCTTCGGACGCCGGGCTTGGCTTCTTGATGGTCCTGTCACGCACGAATTTCGACGCGTCCATGGTCTTCGCCGCGGCCCTGACGGTGGCCGCCGTCTCGACGCTTCTCTATAAATTGGTGGGCTGGCTCGACCTCGTCCTTATCGATTGGTAAGTGCCATTACGGCGCGCGAGCGGCGAAGCGGAAGCGGCGCGGCGACGATTCAACTTCGATATCCATGAAACCCGCCTGCTCCAGGCGCTCGGGCAAAGCATTCGGGTCGACCGGTACGCACGTGTCGCCGACGTGGAGCGCCCACCAATCGGGCGACTCGATGCTGTCGACACCCACGAGCAAGCCGCCGGGCCGCAACACGCGTCGAATCTCCCCGAACATGCGGTCCTGCAGCTCTGGCGAGGGCACGTGGTGGAGCATGGTGAAACAGGTGGCGCCGCTGAAACGCCCGGCTTCGAACGGCAGCGCCGTGGCATCCGCCTCCACAACCTGGACATTGCTGCTTGCGAAACGTTCCCGGAGGGCCGCAGCGAGACCAGTGTCGACCTCCACCGCAGTGAGGTGTTGGACCCGCTGACGCAACACATCCGTCGTGAGGCCCGGCCCCGGACCGACTTCCAGAACATCGTCACCGAGCGGACGTGAGCCAACCGCCCAGGGCAAAATTTCGTGTTCGACGGTTTCGGCCCACTCCGCGCTGGCGCAGCGTTTCAGATGTTCTGCATTCACTGCGTTCACACGAACAGCGGGACCATCTCGAGCTTGTCCACCAGCGCCTGCATGGCGCTGTCTCGCGGGCGCTGCGTCTGCTCGAACCGCTCCGCAGCGTCGAGCACCTTGGGCAGCAGGTTCACATCGCCCGCGGAGATGACGAAGATGCCCGGCCGACCGAGCGCCCAGTGGATGGCGAGGTCTATTTCGTCTTGCTGATCCAGCGGCTGATACCAGGTGGTCGCCGTCTTGTCGCGTCCCGACCACGGCCGATAAGCAAGTGACTTGATGGTCTGCACGGCGGCGTTGCGCTCCTGGCAGATGCGCTGGACGGCGTCGAAGTTCTCGGCGTAGTAGCTCGACTGAACGGTCGGGTAGTTATACGGGAGCAGCACGGAGTCGAAATCGAAGCGCTGCAGGCTACGGCGGTGAGTCGCGGCGATCTGCGCGCCATGGCCGGTGACGCCGATCGCGCGAACGAGGCCCTGCTCGCGCGCCTCCACGGCGGCATCGATGACGCCGCCCGGGCTGAGCGCATTGTCCCACTCGATCGGATCCGACAGATTGTGGAGCTGCCACAGGTCGACGTGGTCGACACCCAGCCGGTCAAGCGATCGATGCAGCTCCTCGCGCGCTTCCTCCGCCTTTCGCTTGCCTGTCTTCGTCGCGACGAAGAACTTGTCTGGGTAGCGCTTGAGCCAGGGCGCGATGCGCAGCTCGGCGTCGCCATAGCTCGCCGCGACGTCGAGGTGGTTGATGCCGTGCTCGAGCAGCACGTCCAGGCTGCGGTCGGCGACGTCTTGCGACACGCGACTGAGCGCGGCCCCGCCGAAAATGATGCGGGTGCTCTGATGGCCCGTGCGGCCGAACGGAAGGAGCGGGATCGGCATGCCGAAAGCATGCCAGATATGCGACTTACTGGCAGCCGAGCTCCTGGTATGCCTGACCGATGTCTCCGGGATCCACGAGCAGCACATCGTGGGTTGCCCGGTCAGCCGTTGTGTGGCATTCGACGGTGAACTCGCCGGAGTCTGTCCGTACGATGAACCTGATGACGCTGGGCGAGGGCGATGCAGGCTGCACTTCTGGTCGAGCCGAGCCGGAGATGACTGTCTGGACGGTCGGGAGCACCGGCGTGCCCGCACGAGCTCGCGGCATGCTCGCGTCGAACAGGCCGGTCACGAGGATCGTGAACAGCACGCCGACGACCGCGGCGTATGCGGCGTATGCTCCGAGACCGAAGAGTGCACCACGCACATCTCATCGAACGACGTGAGCCGCCGAGTTTCGCCTGTCCGCGTGCGCGGCGTGGCACGATGCGTCTGATGCGCTGGGCTCTGGTATTCGGCCTCGCACTTGCATGGCAAACGGCGGCGGCGTTCGCGGCGACGGCATGGGAGCAGTGGCAGCACGTGCCTGGCGTCGTGGACGTGGGCGGCGTGCGCAGCGACGGCAAGCTCGTGCTGATGGCAAATGGCCAGATGCTGCTGGCCGGAGTGGACGGTGTATTGACGCCGTTCGCACGCGGGACCGACGGGTTCTCCGGGTCGCCCGACGCCGAGCCCTATTTCGTGGTCGCTTCGTCCACACCTGGGCAGTGTCAGTGGGAACCCGACGACGCCTTCGTGCTCGACCTCTCATCGCCGCCCGGGCTCATTCGAGTGGATCCCGCGGGCCATGCCTCCAGATTTGCGACGTTCGCCAGCATGGATACGCTCAACGGGATCGCGTTCGACACCGTTGGGAGTTTCGGCTATCGCGTCCTGGTCACTGGTAGTGCACACAACCAGGAAGCGGTCTTTGGTGTGGACTGTCAGGGCGCCGTCACGACCCTCAGCAACGACGTGCCGACCATGGAGGGCGGTTTCGCAGTCGCGCCACAGAGTTTTGGCTCCTTCGCTGGCGACCTGATCGGAGCCGACGAAAACACAGGCCAGATCTGGGCGATCGCGCCCGACGGCACCTCCTCGCTCGTCCTGGTGTCGGGTCTGCCTTCCGGCGGAGACACGGGCGTCGAGAGCATCGGCATTGTCCCGCCAGGCTTTGGGGCCGCGTATCTGGCCGATCGCGCCACGGCGAACAATCCATTTCCCGGAACCGACAGCCTGCTCCGCCTGACCGCATCGACGCTATCGGCGGCCGGCGTGCAGCCCGGTGACCTGCTCGTTGCGACCGAAGGCGGCGGCACGACGCTGGACGTGCGCTGCACATCCGCATCGTCCGGCTGTACCGCGACGACGGTTGCGGACGGGCCAGCCGGCGGCCAGACCGGCCACATCGAGGGTCACATCACCGTCGTCCCAGGACCCTAGCCGATCAGTTCGGTCAGCCTCCGAGCGTTGTCGATCGCGGCGGGCCGACCCTGCCAGAGGGCATCGTTGTTGAAGTAGCAGTAGGTGTCGATACCGTCGTCGCGCCAGGTGCGGATGCGCTTGGCCCACGGCCTGAGCTCGGCATCTTCGAAACTGGTCCCGTGCTCGCCGCCATGGAAGCGGATGTACGCCCAATCCGCGGTCACCTGCACGTCCAGCGGGATGTCCCAGCCTACTGGCAAGGTCAACGCGCAGTTATGCGATCGCAACACCTCGTACACCGCGGGCACGAGCCAGCTCTGGTGGCGGAACTCGAATGTGTAGCGATGGGGCGGGTAAGCGCGCAACGCTTCCAAGAATTCCACCAACCGCTCGAGATTCAAGGCCCAGCGCCGGGGGAACTGGAGCAGCAACGGACCGAACTTCGGCCCCAGGCCGCCCGCGGCGTCCATGAGCCGACGCAGCGGCTCCTCGGGCTCGCGTAGTTTGCGCATGTGCGTCAGGTACCGACTTGCCTTGACGGCAAACAGGAAGCCCTCGGGCGCGGTGCGACGCCAGTACTCGAACGTCTTGCGTGGTGGCAGCTGGTAGTAGGAGTAATTGATCTCCACCGTCGAAAACTGGTGCGTGAAGAAGGGCAGGTGCTCACGTGGCGGAAGCTTCTCGGGGTAGAACACCTTCTCCCAGTGCTTGTATGACCAACCCGACGTGCCGACGCGTACGCTAGCCACGCCTCACGTCCCGAGAGCGGCGTGATTGAAGGCACGCCGCAGGCGGACGATGCCGGATTCGACATGCCGGGACGGATACACGCGATTCGTCAAAAGTACGGTGGAATGCATGTGTTCGAGATCGAGCCACAGCCCGGTGCCCGTGAACCCGGTGTGGCCGATGCTGTGCGCGGGGAGAAAATCGCCGCCGCTCCAGCCGGGCGACATCAGAACCCAGCCGAAGCCACGCCGTTCCGTGTCTGACCGCGCATGCTCACGGCTCAGGTACTCAACAACAGGCCGTGCATGCAAGCAGCCATTCAGCAAAGCCTTCGCATAGCCGCGAATGCCTTCGAGCGTGCCAAACAGGCCGGCATGTCCAGCGACCCCACCGAGCGCCGACGCGTTTTCATCGTGGACTTCGCCGCGGATGAGCCGATCGCGCCAGGGACAGCGCTCGGTTGGCGCCACGGTTGCGTGGTCCGGGGGCTTGAACGCAAGCTGCGCGTTGAGCCCCAGCCGCTCGAACAGGCGCGTCGCGAGCACGTCCAGGCGCTCGCCGTAGAGTCGTTCGAGCACGTGGCCCAGGATGAGAAATCCCAGGTCCGAGTACTCAATCGTGCCCGGCGCGCGGACCAGCTCAGCTTGCAGCAATCTCGCGAAGTGGGTCTCGCGGTCCAGTCCGAGCGTGTAGAGCGGCTGCCAGGCGGCCAGGCCACTGGTATGCGTCGCGAGCTCCAGGATCGTCGCGTCACCGAGGTTGGGGGGAGGTTGGAGCCAGGCGACTTCGGGCAGCACCTCGCGTAGCGGCGCAAGGGGGTCCAGCCGACCGCAGGCCATCGCGTCCAGGCAGAGCGGCACCGTCACCAGGACCTTGGTCAGTGAGGCGAGGTCGTACCAGGTGGCTTGGGTCACGGCTGGGCCGCCTGGCTCCACCACACCGAAGCAGGCGACCTCCTCGTCAACGGCCGCCGCGGCGCCCGGAATTGGCCCGCGGGTAATTGCGCGCTCGACCACCGCGAACGCAGCTTCAGCGCTCACCCGGCCCTGCTACGGCAATGAGCCACCCGCGATGCGATAGATGACTCCGCCCTGGAGATCGCAAACGTACACGTCCCCGTTCTGGTCCTCGCCAAACGAGCTGACTTTGATCGGGTTGTATCCGAGCTCGACGCGCTTGCCATCCCGCACCGTGAAGATGCCACCCGTGCACAGATCGCCATACAGGTAGCTGCCGACGAGTCCGGGCGCGGACGGACCACGGTAAACGTACCCGCCCATAACAGCGCAGTTCATGTTGTGGTCGTACGTGACGACGGGCATGATCAGGTCAGGGTCGTTGCAGTGCTCCGAGACATTGCACTGCGCGCCCTCGTAGTACGGCCAACCGAAGTTCGCACCACCTTCATACCCGGCCGGGAGCATGTTGACCTCTTCCCACGTCGCGTCGCCCACATCCCCGATCCACATGTCTCCAGCTACTCGATCGAAGCTGAAGCGCCACGGATTGCGCAGGCCGTACGCCCAGATCTCGCCCCTGGCGCCTTCACGCGAGACGAACGGGTTACTCGAAGGTATGGTATACGGCAGCGAGGACACGTCGACACGCAGGATCTTCCCTGTCACCGTCGACAGATCCTGCGCCTTTTCCGATGCTTCGTCGTCCCCAATGGCGATGTAGAGGTACCCGTCCGGTCCGAACGCGAGCATCCCGCCGTTGTGGTATTTGCTCTTCTTCGGCAGCGCGAGCACAGTTTCAGCCGTCGACGGGTCGACCTGGTCCGGATGATCGCCGGTCACGGTGTAGCGAATCACCTGGACCGATGCGTCGTTGGCGGTGTAGTCGATGTACACGTAGCCGTTCGTTTTGAAATTTGGGTCGAATGCCAGGCCGATCAGGCCTTCTTCCGTTCCGGTGGACACCTGACCGGTCAGGTCGAGGAAGGGCGTGGCTTTCAAACCACCGGAATCGGCAACGCGAACTGCTCCGGCGCGCTCGAGCACGAACAGGCGTTTAGTGCCGTCTGGAGGCTCAGCCACATAGGTTGGTTCCTTGAGGCCCTTGACCACGGGCTCGAGCGTCAAGTTCTTGCCCTGCAGCCAGTCAGACTGGGCGCGAGCCCGCGAGCGAACGAACACGAGTCCACTCACCAGCGCTCCCGCGAGGACGACGGCGGCCGCCAGGGCGATCAGCGGCCGGATGCGCGGCATGCACGGGAGGGTAGCATCGAGAGTTACAATGCTGCCGGACTCAATCGAGCCGCCGCGCGGACCGCTCGCGGGCCTGCGCGTACTCGATATTTCGACGATGATCGCGGCACCATTCAGCGCGGCGCTGCTCGCGGACTGCGGGGCCGAGGTGATCAAGGTCGAGGTGCCGCGCACTGGCGACACGCTGCGGAACGTCGCACCCATGTACGCGGACCGTTCGCTGTACTGGTCTGTGCTCGGCCGCAACAAGTACTCGGTAACCCTCGATCTGCGTGTACCGCGCGGCCGCGACGTGTTCCTGGAGCTGGTCAAGCGCAGCGACGCCATCGTCGAGAACTTTCGACCCGGCACGCTCGAGCGTTGGAACCTGGACTACGAGACGCTCAAGGCCGTGAACCCGAGCATCGTTCTGGTGCGCATCTCCGGCTACGGTCAGGACGGTCCATACAGGGACAAAGCGGGGTTCGGAACCCCCGCCGCCGCCATGGGCGGTCTTACCTATATAACCGGTTACCCGGATCGACCCCCGATCACGGTACCAATCGCGCTAGCGGATTACCTGGCCGGAATGTTCGGCGCGCTCGGGACGACCATGGCCTTGCTCGAACGGGAACGCAATCCCGAGCATCTGGGCCAATCGGTGGACGTGTCGCTCTACGAATCGGTGTTTCGTTTGCTCGAACCTGTCGTGGCGGCGTACGGCAAGAACGGCGTGGTCCGCGAAAGGCGCGGGAATCGCACTGGTCAGTCCTCACCGATTGGGAGCTACCGGACCAGTGACGACCGATACATCGTGCTGAGCGTCTCGACCGATCGCGTCTGGCTGCGCATGACTGAGGCGATGGGCCACCCGGAGTGGGCCGTCGATCCACGCTTTAGCACCAATCCTGACCGCACCAGGCACGCGGATGAAGTCGACGAAGCCGTAGGTTGCTGGTTCGCACAGCACACGTTGGAAGAGGCCCAACGCATTCTCGACGATGCGGGCGTGCCTGTCTCGCCGATCTACTCGATCGCGGACATCTTCGAGGACGCGCAGTATCGTGCCCGGCACGACATCGTCGACGTTGAGGACCCACACGTTGGTCCTGTGCCGATGCCCGCCGTCTTGCCGCGATTTTCACGCACCCCAGGCCAGGTCCGCTTCACGGGCCCACCGCTGGGCGAGCACAACGACGCCATCTTGGGCCGACTGCTGGGCTTGAGCGCAAGTGAAATTCAACAGCTGCGTAACGACAGCGTTGTGTAGTGGCGTTGTGTAGCGTCTGCCATTTAACAGAACATTAAAGGGCGTGCCCGAACGCACCGACGGAGCAAAGTCATCAGCCGCCCGAGGCAAGCGCGGCCGCGCCCTGTCGCACGCCAGCTTGAATTTGCTGGCCCGCGCTGAACATGAACGCTCGCCGCGCCGATCGAGCCGTTCGTTCGAACAATTACCTGCTCGAGGCGGCCTGCCCGCCCAGCCGACGCCCCTGATCGGACGCGAGCACGAGCTACGCATGGTGCGGGACGTGCTGTCACGTCCGGACGTCCGACTGCTGACGCTCACGGGACCCGCGGGAACGGGAAAGACGCGCCTGGCCGTGGCCGCCGCCGGTGAGTTGATGCCCACCGTCCACGACGGTGTGTTCCTGGTCAATCTGGCGCCGATCAGCGACCCGAACCTGGTCATCTCCGAGATCGCACGCACGCTCGGGGTGCGCGAAGAAGGTGGCGGCCTGGGCTTGCTCGAGAGCATCAAACTCGCCTTGCAGGACAAGCAAGTCTTGCTCATCTTGGACAACTTCGAGCAAGTTGTGGACGCGGCGCCACATGTAGCCGATTTGCTCTCCGCATGTCCCAGTCTGAAAGTGCTCTCGACCAGTCGAGCGCAACTGCGCCTGCGTTGGGAGCACGCGCTCGCAGTCCCGCCGCTGCGCGTACCAGACGCTCGAACGCAAGCCGCGTTGGAGGAACTGGCAGCCGTACCGTCCGTCGCACTCTTCGTCGAGCGCGCACAGGCGGTCACATCCGATTTTGGCCTGACGCAACAGAATGCGGCCGCGATCGCCGAGATCTGCGTACGCCTGGACGGCCTACCGCTTGCCATCGAGCTGGCCGCGGCCCGCGTGAAGTTGTTCTCGCCGACCGGCATCCTCGCGAGACTCGAGCACCGTTTCGACCTGCTGCGGGCAGACATGCAAGACCGCCCGAACCGTCATCAGACCTTGCGAGCTGCCCTCGACTGGAGCTACCAACTCCTGCCCCCGGACGAGCAGCAACTGTTGCGCGAGATGTCCGTGTTCGTCGGCGGGTGCAATCTGGACGCTCTCGAGCACGTGGTGGGCAATCCCACCATCGACGGCCTTGCATCGCTCCTGGATAAAAGTCTCGTCCGCCGCGAACCTGTCCACGCCACTGACGAGCGCTTCCGCATGCTGGAGACCATTCGCCAGTACGCGTCCGAACAGCTAGCGGCACGCGGCGACGCGGAGATGGACTCCGTGCAGCGGGCTCATGCACACTACTGCATGGAGCTGGCCGAGACCGCTGAGAATGAGCTCGCTGGCCCCCGGCAGGTGGAGTGGCTCGACGAGCTCGAACGCGAGCACGACAACTTCAGGGCTGCCCTTCGTTGGTGCATCGACCATGCAGACGCCGATACGGGTGCGCGCCTCGGCGGCGCCCTGTGGCGTTTCTGGTCGACGCGCGGGTACCTGCGTGAGGGTCGGGCCTGGCTGACACAGCTGCACGGGCTCTGCGGCGACATCAACGGGCAAAGGCAGCGTACGAACGCCGAGGCCAAGGTCGTCGCCGGCGCGGGCCAACTCGCGTATGAGCAGGGCGATTACATCGAGGCGCGCGCACTCTATAGCGAGAGCCTTTCGATTCGCCGCGAGCTCGGTGATCTAGCCGCGACTGCCTGGTCGTTGGCACAGCTTGGCGACGTGAGCCACCAGGAAGGCGACTACGTCCAGGCGCAGTCGCTGTTTCAGGAGAGCCTGGAGGTGCTGCGGGGGCTGAACGACCGGCACGGCATCTCGCAGGTCCTCAACAAAATGGGGCTGACCGTTCGCTGTCGCGGTGACTACGGGACAGCACGCGGGCTGTATGCGGAGGCGCTGGCCATCGCGCGCGAGCTGGGTGACCGAGGCCGCGAGGCGCTCGTGCTCAACAACCTCGGGCGGGTTGCCTATTACGAGGCGGAGTACGCGCAGGCGGGCCGCTTCCACGACGCGAGCCTGACCATCCGGCGTGAGCTGGGGGACCGTCGCGGGATCGCTACCTCGCTCGCCGACCTGGCTGATGTCGCACACCAGCAGGGAAACTTTGCGCACGCGCGAGCGTTGCTCGAGGAGAGTCTCGCGCTGTGGCGTCAGCTCGAGGACCCGTGGGGGCTCGCGTACGTCCTGGAAGGTTTCGCCGAGCTTGCAGGGACGCAGGACCAGCCCGCGCTCGTCGTGCAGCTGATCGCCTGTACGACCGCAATGCGCGAGCGAATCCATGCGCCGCGTTCACCCGCGAGTGCTCAGCGGATGCAGCGGTTGCTGGAGGGCGCGCAACGACGCCTCGGGCGCATGGCCGCCAACCAGGCGTGGGCGGCCGGCCAGCAGTTGACGACTGACGAGGCGACGCTGCTGGTCGAGCACGCGGACGTGTCCACGATCGAGTCAGCCGCGGCAGTCGGCGCTCTGGCCCGTCTGAGCCGGCGCGAGCGTGATGTCGCCGAGTTGATCACGCGTGGCTTGACAAATCGTCAGATCGCCGATGCGCTGATCATCGGCGAACGTACCGTGCACACACACGTGGCCAACATCCTGGCCAAGCTCGAGCTCAATTCCAGAACACAAATCGCCACCTGGGGTGTGGTGCACGGGTTGCACTGAGCTCGTTCGGGCGAGCGGAGCGAGCGGAGCGACCGCGCCCTCGAGCACACCGCGCGCATGAAAAGCGGGCCGTCGGCGCCGCCGCGGCCCGCAAGAAACACGTTGCTGCGAACTACATCGACAGCAGCCGGTCGAAGAAGGAGCGGTAGCGGCGCAACGCTTGCCGCAGCGCTTCCGTGTCGGTATCGCCGCCACGGTCCCACTGCTGCTCGAGCTTGCCACGCTCGTCGGCAAAGACCTGCGCCAGGCGCTGCATCACCTCGGCCACGAGTGCGTCGGCCTGCTCGACCGCGCGGCGCGGCTCGTCGACGAAGCCTGTCTGGACGTCGCTCCAGCGGGACCGAAGCTCGTCCGCCTGCGAGCCCCCGAAGAGCGGCTCCCGCTGGCCGTTGCCCCGGTCCGTTGGGCGCGCCGATGGCTCGGACGTCGACGTCACCACGGTGCGACGCACGGGCGCCTCGCTGTCCATCGGGCGCGCTGATCCATCAGCGCTTACGACCTTGACGCCGGCGGGCGCCTCGTTGGTCACTTCGCGCTCCTGCATGCTGGATTCGCGTTCTGAAAAATCGTCGGCCTTGCGTTCCACTGGTCTGGCAGCAGCCGCCATGTCCGCGGTGCTCAAAGGTCGGTCGGTGCTCATGTCCTAACGTGCCTCCACGTGGTCAGGTGTTTCGATCAGTTCGTCGAACAATGTCCGGAAGTGCACCATTGCCTGGCGCATGTCCTCGGTGGACGAGTCGCCTCGCGCGGTCCGCTCCGCGATGGCGTGCGCGGCGCGGTAGTGCTCGACAACCTGCGGGTGGTCCACCGAAATATCCGCGGCGCGCTGCTCGAAGTCGCCCATCGGATAGCCGCGAGCCTGCATGGCTTCGGCGACGAGCGCGTCGGCTTCGTCTATCGCGTGCTCCGGGTCGTCGACGAAGCGAGCCTGAACGGCGCGCCAGCTCTCAGCGTAGCGGGCGCTCTGGTCGGAAGAGAGCGGCCGAATGTGCAATTGCTCGACACGATCCGCGCGCGCCGCCAGCGCCTCATTCGCCCGACCGGAGTCGCCGTACTGGTCGACAGCTCTGTCGTACTCGGGACCGAACCGGTCGCGAAGCTCACGCGTGCGACGTTGACGATTCGTAAACCAGACTCCAATCAACACGACCGCCACCACGATGATCACGATGGCGACGATCAGAGGGGTAAACATGTTCCGCTCTACCTCCGTGCACTGCGGATCGTTACCGCGCACATAGGATGCATCCGCTATGCCACGCGTCCTGGAGCATGTGCAACGACGACGGACTCTTACGATGAGCACCTGAGTGCGTACGCGTGCACCGCCTGCTCCTGCTCGGCTGTTTCAATCGAACCACGCCGGCGTGCACGAACATGCGCAATGGCCTCCTCGGCTGGAAGACCAGTCTTGACGAAGTAGCACGCCAGCAACGTCCCGGTACGACCCATGCCCGCGCCGCAATGCACCGCCACGCGCCGCCCACGTTGCATCGCCTGGTCGATTGCTCGCAAGCCGTCGTCGATCTGATCCTGCGTCGGCGGAGTCAGATCCGCCACCGGAATATGCACCTGCTCGACCGCGCGTTCCTGCACCGTTTGGAGCGGATGCGCTCGCGTATGCAGATTGATCAAGACCTCGACGTGGCGGTCGCGCAGCACGGCCCAATCGGTCTCGTTGAGCGGATAGGCGCAGGCGCCAATCCGCTCGGGCACGATCCACGTAAACCGATGTTCGGGCGGCAGTGATCCGGATGGACTGGACAATTAGCTGGCCGGCAAGCCCGGTACGGGCCGACCGGTGAACCAGAGGATAGCGATCGCAGCGGCGATAATGGCGGCTGCGATAAAGACCATCAGGTGACCGTGCCGATCAAGTAATCGGCTCGGGCCAGCCACTAGCCACGTGGCAATGGTTCCCATGTCTCGCTTGTCATCCGGACGAACCCAGTGCGTATAAACGCGCACCGACAGCAAGGCCGCCAACACCGCGCCGACGTTGTTGACAAGCAAGTCCGTCATCGTGTCCGAGTTGGACTTCTGCAGGCTCGCTCCAGCCACCCAGTCGACGACGAACTCGATGATTTCCCAGCCAACGCCAATCGCAAATCCAGCAAAGATCGACACGAGTCCGACCAGCTCGTCCGTCAAATCGACCGACCTGAACTCGCGATACCCAAGCAGCAAAAGCGCGATGCACGCGACGCCCAGAAAACCCTGAACACCGTGCACGACTTTGCCCCAGTGCGTCACGTGGTCGTACAGCATGAGCGCCGTCGACACGCCAGGCACAGTCGCCGCGAGCACCCAGATCAGCTCCAACAAGCGCGGCACAGCCGTGCGGCTGCCGCGTGACACGAGCGTCGGCGCAAATGAGGCAGCCAGTGCGGCAAATCCACCCAGGGCAGGCAGAGGTTGGCGTTGCACCAGGGCGAAGCAAGCGGCCGCGGCAATCATCGCGCGTAAGCCCCACACTTCGATGCGTACGGGGTGCGCCGCGCGGGCGCGAGTGGTTGCCGTGCCATGCGGTTGGGCGACCATATTCCCGGCCATCAGTTACTCGCCTCCGACCTTGACACTGACGGTGCTGAAACACGTGGCCGCGGCCGTGCGCGCCCAGAGGCCAATCCCCCCGCTCGTTTCCTGAAGACCATCGACGACGAACTGCTCCGAACCGTCGATGAAAGCCGTGATCGACGCTCCGGCCACGCTGACTGCGAGGGTGTGCGACTCGTTACCGTGCGTGCGTACGAGTTTTTCGCGCAGGTCCCGCCGTCTGCCGTGAATGAATCGGTCCAGCCGCAAATTGTCGTGCAATGCATTTTCTTCGAGCACATAGAAGTTGTTGGCGTCGCGAATTCCGAACGCGATGCCGGCGGCCATCTCGCTGCCTTGCGAGACATCGGGGCGCTGCTCGAAATATGTCGCCTGGAGCGTAAACGGCTGATCGCCGAAAACACTGCCGGGCGCGAGCCCCAATAGTCCGAGCTTTTCGCTGCCCGGCTTCGGGTTTTCCAGGTTCTCGCGGCAGATGCCACGGGGATCGGGCACCCAATCACCGCTTAGCACCTGGGTGTTGCCGGTCGGATCTGACGTGAACGCCCACTCCTGCGAGGCGCCAGGCTGCAGGCCGCTGGCGAGCGCTGGAGTCCCCTGATCGAGCCGCACCGCTGCGACCACGAGCGCCACAAAACCAGCCAGGAGCACACCCCCGACCACGCGTCCGTGCTGTTGGAGTAACCGGCGTGGCCCGTGCGTCATCCAGGCCGCAATTCGCCCCATGTCCTCGCGCTCGTCCCGGCGGATGACGTGTGCGTACAGCCACAGTCCGATCAAGGTCGCCACCAACGCGCCGATGTTGTTGGAGATGATGTCCGTCAGCGTGTCACCGTTCGACTTCTGCAAATCGGAGTTGCCGAACCAATCACCAGTGAACTCGACGAATTCCCAGAACGCGCCCACGCTCAGACCCAGCAGCATGCCGAAGGCCGCGACGAAATGCATCGGAATGCGTTTGCGGAACGCGTCGCGGTAGCCAAGCAGCAGCCATCCCGCAATCAACGCGGTCAACGCAACCAGGGTCGGGTGGACGACTTTGTCCCAGTAGTAGAAAAGCTCGAACAGCTTGGTCGATTCGGAGAAGAACTGGAGCGCCATGCCCAGCACGAACGCAAACTCGAGCGGTCGCGGCACGTGCGTGTTGCTCAGCTTCTGTATGAGCAACGGAAGCAGCGAAACCACGAAGCCCTCGCCCGCGACGACGGCGCCGTCAGTGTTCCGCGTGACCAGCTGGAATGCGACCGTGCCGAGCAAGAGCAGCCGCAGCAGCCACGTTGCCCAGTGCAGCTTCACTGCGAGTGGGCTAATGCACGCTGTGTGCCCAGTCCTGGATGTCGCGTGCGACGCGTTGGACGTGTACCAGATGCACCAGATGCCCGCCTGGCAATCGATGCAGCGTGGCGCTCGGGATCACGCGCGCAAGCTCGCGGCCTGCCGAGGCAGGCACGACTGGGTCCCGCGTGCCAACGAGAATGAACGTTGGACAAGCGATGCTCGGGAGCCAGGGCCGCGCGTCGAAGGTCAACGACAACTCGGCCTTGCGCCGATATGCCGCAACGTGCGCACGAGGGCGTGCGAAATAGTTTCCGAGCAAGCTGCGCGGCGGTAGAGAACCGACCTGGCCAGGCAGCGACAGCGCCCGACCGCCCTGGTAGAGCGGCATTGAAACGTGCGCGGCCAGAAAGCTCCAGACGCGGAGCGCGCCCACGCCGCGCCGGGCGAGTGCCGAAGGATGCCAGCCGAAGGCTGAAAACAAGATCAGGCCCTTGACGCGTTCAGGCGCTTGCCGCGCGAGTGTCAATGCGATCGTGCCACCGAAAGACTCACCACACACGAACGCGGGCGTCTGGTCCTCGCCGAGGAGGGCCAGGGCACGCTCGGCGAGGCCCTCGACGCCATCGATCGCGAGGTCGAGATGGTGATTGAACGCAAGCGTGGTCCAGTCTGGGAACAGAGTTGGCGCGTAGCGCATCAGCAGGCCCGGGTGCCCGTTCAAGCCCGGGATGATCAACACCCTGCTCTGACCTTCGGGCGATCCACGCGAAGCGCGCATTTGATGCCGGTATAGGGAATCGCTCGGCCGCCCCCTCTGTTTATTAAGGACGTATGCCCGTCACACGCGAACAGTTCGAGTCCGGAATGACGTACGACGCCTACAAGACCCAGATGAGCCGCAATCGCGAGCAGCTCGAGCAAAACGAAAAAGAGCTCGACCTCAAGCCGCAGGACGTCCAGGTCTTCCGTGACCTGTCTCGCCCACTGAACGTAGTCGCGCTGGCTGAAGACTGGTGTGGTGACGTCGTGGCCAATCTGCCCGTCCTCGGCCGCATCGCCACCGAATCGAACGGCAAGCTGAACCTGCGTATTCATCTGCGCGATCAGGAGCCCGGTTCGAAGATCATGGACGAACACCTGAACAAGGGGCAGTTCAAATCGATCCCGACCGTCATCTTCCTCGACCAGAGCTACAACGAGCTCGGCGTGTGGATCGAGCGACCCGACTCGGTAACGAAACTGCGCGAAGAGAAGCGTCAGGCCCTCTACAAGCAGCACCCGGAGTGGGGCGACCCGAGTGCACCCATCACGGAGCTCCCCGAGAACGTGCGGACGCAGGTCCAGCAAGCCACCGCCGCTTTGCGCAATGAGACAAAGCCATTCGCCAATGCTGAGGTCGTGCGCGAGATCCGCGAGCTGGTGCAGCGCGTGGCCGGCAAACAGCCGGTGGCATAACGACAGGTATGGCCGAAACTCCGCTGGTCAAAGTCACCATCACCTACTGCGCAGAGTGCGGCTATGAGCCCCAGACGCTGTCGTTGGCCGAGGCGTTGATGAAGACCTTCGGCCACCAGCTTTCTGCCCTCGAGCTGGTGCCGTGGTATGAAGGCTCATTCGACGTGAAAGTCGGTAGCACACTGGTGCACTCGATGTACCGTGAAGGTGGCTTCCCCGAACATCAGAAAATCATCGACGCTGTGCGTGCGGAACTGGCGAAAGAAACCAGAACAGGCGCGTCGGTATCGCCCGCATAGCAATCTGCTTCCGCGTACTTGACGCTCGCTATGCTCGCGATGCTCGCGATGCTCGCGGTACACGCAAGCAGTCGTCGTATTGGCACAAGACTGTCTGGCGTTGTATCTTTCTGCACAACTGAACAGTTCAGGCGTTGACGAGGAGTAGTACGGATCCAGGCGGCTGCTCAGAGAGCCGGCGGTCGGTGTGAGACCGGCGCAGAGCCCATCCCGAACTCGCCTCCGAGCTGCTCGAGGAACCCTCCTCAAAGGAGGTAGTAGGCCGAGCCGGTGTGGCGGGCGCTAGACCGCCGAGAGATATCTCGCCGTCTATGACGACGGGATAAGCAGGGTGGTACCGCGGGTTCTCGAGTGAATTGATGACCCCGCCTCTGACACACAGGGGCGGGGTTTTTTGATCCCGTCAAAACGCCGAGGCGCAACGATGCGCCGAACTGAAAAGTGAGGACGTCGATGCGCTTGAACGGAGCACGAACAATCTGTCAATCGTTGGTCGAAGAAGGGGTGAACACGATCTTCGGCCTGCCCGGCGGGGCCATCATGCCGCTCTACGATGTCCTGCCCGAATTTCCCCAGTTGCGGCACATCCTGGTCCGCCACGAGCAGTGCGCGGCGCACATGGCGGACGGGTACGCCCGTGCGGCCGGAGGCCTGCGCGAGGGTCAGTCTCAGGAGCAGCGAACGGTCGGTGTGTGTTTCGGCACGAGCGGTCCGGGCGCCACCAACCTCGTCACGGGCATCTGCAACGCGCATATGGACTCGGTGCCGCTGGTGGCTATTACGGCCAACGTACCCAACAACATGATCGGCACCGACGCGTTCCAGGAAGCCGACATCACCGGCATCACGATTCCCATTACGAAGCAGAACTTCTTCGTGCGTAATGGGCGCGACCTGCCGCGTGTCATGCGCGAGGCCTTCCATCTGGCACGCACCGGCCGACCTGGCCCCGTCCACGTCGACGTGCCGAAAGATGTGCTGCTCACGGAAGTCGAGTGGACCGGCTATCCGACCACCGTCGACCTGCCGGGGTATCAGCCGACCGTCGAGCCCAACATGCGTCAGGTCAAGGAAGCGGCGCGGCTGATCGAAAAAGCGCAGCGGCCGGTCATCATCGCCGGTCAGGGCGTCTTGATCTCGGCCGCCTGGCGCGAGCTCAGGGCGTTCGCCGAGAAGACGAATATCCCCGTGATCACCACGCTGCTGGGTATCTCCAGCTTCCCCGAGACCCATCCGCTCTCGCTCGGCTTCCTCGGCATGCATGGTTGGGTGCACAGCAACTACGCCGTACATAACTCGGACCTGGTGATCGCCATCGGCATGCGCATGGATGACCGCGCCTGTGGCAAGTTCGCCGGCTTCGCCCCGCAAGCCCGCATCGTGCACGTCGACATCGACCCGGCCGAGATTGGCAAGAACGTTCGGGTGGATGTGCCGATCGTGGGTGACGTGGCCCGAGTGCTGTCACGCCTCGAGCCTGAGATCGGCACCGAGGTGCTGCAGCCGCACGACGGGTGGATCGAACAGATCAGAGAGTGGCGCAACCAATATCCACCCAAGACATACCCATCGAGCACGGACGAGCTGTACCAACCGCAGGTCCTGCAGGCGCTCTACGAAACCACGCGCGGTAAAGCCATCGTGGTCGCAGACGTCGGTCAGCATCAAATGTTCGCGGCCCAGCATTTTCTGTATGACGAGCCGTACTCGTACATAACGTCTGGCGGTCTCGGCACGATGGGGTATTCAATTCCCGCGGCGATCGGCGCCCAGATGGCGCGCCCCGATCGTCAGGTGTGGTGCGTGGTGGGCGACGGCTGCTTTCAGCAGACATTGCAGGAGCTTGCCGCTCTGTCCATTTATCGCGTGCCGGTCAAGATCGCGCTGCTGAACAACGAATACCTGGGCATGGTTCGCCAGCAGCAACAGGTTCAGTACCGCGGCAATCTCGTCGAGGTCGACCTGGCCGGCGGACCGGACTACATCAAGATCGCCCAGGCGTACGGCATTCCAGCCTGGCGAGTCACCCGGCCCGAAGAGATGCACAGCGCCATCGGCGCCGCGTCAGCCAACGCTGGTCCAGCGATGATCGAGTTCCGCGTGGCGCGCACCGAAGACGTGTACCCGTGGGTGCTCGGCGGCACGTCGCTGGGTGAGGTCTTGCCGGACACGCCGTACGAGGAGCCACGAGAGCGAGTCCTCGCGGCCGCCGCGGCACCCAACAGCAAGGACGCCACAGACCGATGAGCAAACACACACTGGTCGCCACCGTCGAAGAAGGCCCGGTGGTTCTCAACCGCGTGCTGAGCCTGTTCAGACAACGCTCGTTTGCGATCGAGTCGCTCAGCATCGGGCGCACCAACGAACCGGGCATCATGCGTTTGACGATGGTCGTCGATGGTGCGAAATCGGCGATCGAGCAAGTAACGAAACAGCTCTACAAAGTCATCGAAGTTCGCAAAGTCAGTGACCTGAGCGACGACGCGCGCGTTGAACGCGAGCTTGCGCTGGTCAAAGTCACGTGCAAAACGGCCTCGCATCGCGCCGAAGTCATGCAGATCGCCGACATTTATCGAGCGCGCGTCGTCGACGTCGCAAGCAATTCATTGATGCTCGAAGTGACCGGGCCGACGCCGAAGGTCGATAGTTTGATCGAGTTGTTCCGCCCTTACGGCCTCAAGGAACTCGTCCGCACGGGCGTGGTCGCGATGACTCGCGGCCAGGCCGTCGGAAGGCCCGACCGTGCCGACCGCCTGAAGTTAGTGAGCTAGGAGCCTGCATTGACCGCCCACATCTACACCGAAGCGGATGCGCCCATCACGCCACTCACGGGCAAGCGAATCGCTGTTATCGGCTATGGCAGCCAGGGCCATGCGCACGCGCTGAACGCCCATGACTCCGGGCTGGACGTGATGGTTGGTCTGTACCCGGGGTCGAAGTCGCGCCAGGCCGCCGAACAGGCTGGCCTCAAAGTCGCCGACGTGCCTGATGCCGCGCGTCAGGCGGATGTCATCGTCATGCTCGTTCCGGACGAAAAACAGCGTCAGGTCTTCGAGCAACAGATCCGCCCCGAGATCTCGCCCGGCAAGTCGCTCGTGTGGGCGCACGGGTTCAACATCCATTTCAAGCAGATCGTGCCGCCCGAGGGTGTCGACGTGTGGATGGTTGCCCCCAAAGCACCTGGGCATCGCATGCGCGAGCTGTTCGTCGAGGGCAAAGGCGTTCCGTCGCTCGTCGCTGTCGAACAGGACGCGACCGGCCACGCCTGGCAAGACGCTTTCGCCTACGGCAATGCCGTTGGGAGCGCAAAGGCCGGCCTCATCAAGACCACCTTCAAGGAAGAAACCGAGACGGACCTGTTCGGCGAACAATCGGTCCTTTGTGGGGGCATTACATCCCTGATCAAGTCGGGTTGGGAAGTGCTCGTCGAAGCTGGCTATCAACCGGAAGTTGCGTATTACGAATGTCTCAACGAGATGAAGCTTATCGTTGACCTGATGTTTGAAGGCGGTATGCAGCGCATGCGCTACAGCATCAGCGATACCGCCGAGTTTGGTGACTACGTCTCTGGTCCACGGATCATCGACGAGTCCGTCAAAAACCGCATGCGCCAGGTGCTGCGCGAAATCCAGGACGGCACGTTTGCGCACAAATGGCTCGACGAGAATGAGATGGGCCGCCCCAATTTTCAAAAATACCGCGAGCAGGCCGCCAAAGACCGAATGGAACTGGTCGGACAAGATCTACGCGCACTGATGAACAAACAAGGCGTGACGAGTACAACCGGCTAGCGTGATTGGTACGCCGCACGCCGCGCACCGAGGACTCCCAGAATGACTGACTACGTAAGAATCTTCGACACCACCTTGCGAGACGGCGAGCAATCGCCCGGCTTCTCGCTGACCTCGCCGCAAAAGCTCGAGATGGCGCAGCAGCTCGCCAGGCTGGGCGTCGATGTCATCGAAGCCGGCTTCCCCGCGGCGAGTCCCGACGACTTCGCCGCCGTCCAGCAGATCGCTCGCGAGGTTCGGGGACCGATCATCGCCGGTCTGGCGCGAGCCGTCGCGGCCGATATCGACCAGTGCTGGGACGCAATCAAATACGCCGAGCGTCCCCGCATCCATACGTTCCTGGCGTCCTCGGACATCCACCTGGAGTCTCAATTCAACCTGCGCCGCGAACAGGCGAAGGCTCGCGCGGTCGAGATGGTCAGGCGCGCAAGGGGCTACACCGACGACGTCGAGTTCTCACCGATGGACGCGACCCGGTCCGACTGGTCGTACGTGTGCGAGGTCGTCGAAGCCGTGATCGAGGCCGGCGCGACGACGGTCAATATCGCTGATACCACCGGCTTCGCCCAGCCAGACGAGTTCGCCATGCTCATCAGTTACCTCCGCGAGCACGTGCCGAACATCGCTCAGGCCACGATCTCGGTGCATTGTCATGACGACCTCGGGTTGGCAGTGGCCAACAGCCTGGCCGCGATCAAGGCCGGCGCGCGACAGGTCGAGTGCTGCGTGAATGGCATTGGCGAGCGTGCCGGCAACACCGCGCTCGAGGAAGTCGTGATGGCGCTGACCGTCCGCCGCGACCACCATCGCGTCGAGCACGGAATCCACATCGAGCAGATCGTGCCGACCAGCACGCTGTTGCAACAGTTCACGCGCACCCTCGTCCAACCCAACAAGGCGATCGTCGGCCGCAACGCCTTCGCCCACCAGAGCAGCCTTCACCAGGAGGCCATGCTCAAGGACGCGCGGACGTACGAGATCATGTCGGCTTCGGCGGTGGGCGCCGATGGCACGCGGCTGGTGCTCGGCAAGCATTCAGGCCGCCAGGCGCTGAGGAGTCGACTCGAGGAGCTTGGCCTGTTGCTGAACCAGGAAGAGTTGAACCATGCCTTCGCCGGCTTCAAGAA
>JAFAPL010000167.1 GCA_019247135.1 Chloroflexota bacterium
AAGAGAATTTCATGGAAACGGACGTGCGCTTGCGACTGTGGCGAGAACGAACGAACCCTCGATAAGAGCGAGGCGTTTCCCGGCTACGCTTGTGCCTCCCGACCGGCGCCGTAGCCGACCGCGCTCTGCAGAATTGCGATCGCCAGCGGGCGTGCCATTGGAATTGTCCAATCTGCAGAGGCGTCACGCAGAGTTCCTGGAGACGCGCCGCTGATTCCAACCACTTTTCAGACGCACTCGGCTCGTGGTAGCGCTGCCCTCCGAAGGCAGAGGTCACAAGTTCGAATCTTGTCGGGCGCGCCAAGGAAATCAACGGTTTATGGAAATCGTCCCACACTACGGGAATCGTAAACTCACCACAGACTCACCAACGAAACGTCGGCAATGGCGTGCGATCGGCGGCGAGTGGTCCCGTACTGAGAGCCGTGCTGTGCAGCGGAGCAAGGGGACTGCGTTCACGACGACCCGACAACTGGGGGCAAACGCGAAGCAAGTGCAGGTTCAAATCAGGGGTAGGATTTGAACCTACGACCTTCAGGTTATGAGCCGGACCAAACCGAGAACGGAAGCATTCGCACAATCAGCAACTTAGCGGTTAAGCGCTTGGGTCACCGTAGTTTTTGAACCGCATTCAGCCGCACGTCACCGCGATCGAATGCACGCGACCGCGCGCGACCGCGTTGCGGCGGCGGACACAGGGCGGACACGAAACTTGCGGCAGAGTGCGCGAGTAAAAATGCAGCAACAGCCCCATCATTCTCGATCGTCATACGAAATCCCGCGGAATGGAGCGATCCCATTCGCGACGGCAGACTTCATTGACGTCTTCCCAGGCACACAAACTTCCCTGCAGCAGGAAGGCATCGCGCGTTGATGACAGCCGCATCTGCGTCTCGATGCGGACTTGCCATTCGTCACGCGACATCGTCAGGGTCTGTCCCAGTTCGGCCATTGCGCTGAGCGGATCATCCTCCTCGACGTGAAACCGGGACTGGTAGTAGGCGCCCAATTCCAGGCCGATGCGGTCGATGCGCTCGATCCGCATATCGCCGCGACGGCTCTTCGTCGGCTTCTCGGGCGGCGCAGTCTCCGGCGGAGGCAGCGGCGACAGCCGCGCGTCAGCATTCCGAGGCGGGCGCACCGGCAGATCGAGCGTCCCAGCAAAAATCATGAGCGTCGCCGTCTCTGGAGCAGGCCAAATCATCGGCCAGTAGGTCGTGGAGAGCGCGAGCCTCACCCTATGGCTGGCCGGGAACACCGACCCTGCATCGTTGAGCTGGATGCGCACCCGGTAGCGCTGCCCGGTCTCCAGCAGTGCAGGCTTTTCGTGGCCGTCGCGGTGGGCGAGGTTGAGGACGCCATAGCTGACGCGCAGCGATTCACCGGACGGGTGCACATCGCATAGACGCACCGCCAGGTGCGCCAGCGGCTTGTCGGATGCGACGTCGAGTGTGAGGATCGCCGCGCCGAGGATCTCGATCGGCTTTTCGAGCGGCGGCGTCTCGAAAAGGAGCGAGCGCGCATCGTCTTCCTGCTGGTCGCCGGCCTGATCGCGTCCACGACCGAATGGAACCCACTCCCCTGCGCACTTGCCAACCGTCTGGGGCGAACACACTGCGCGAGCCGTCAACGGTGCCGTTGCGTCCCGCAGCCCTCCATCGGTCAAGAAAAGCTGCCGGAATGTCTTTCCCGGTGGCGGCCACGAAGGCTCTGCAATCCAGCGGCCCGGCAATACCTCGTGATGCGTTGCAGGCTTTACGCTTTCGGTCATCCAGGCGCGCAGCATCGGTTCATCCATTACGCCGGTATCAATGCCCTTGAGCCAATAATCCCACCAACGTAGCATCTCTTGCAGAAAGCCGATCTGCGGGCCGGGAAGCGCAAAGTGCGGATACCCGTGTGCCCACGGGCCGATGAGGCCCTTGCGAGGTACTGTCAACCCTTCGAGCAGACGCGGAATTGCGTTCTTGTAGCCGTCGGTCCAGCCGCCAACGACGTACGCCGGGCATTGGATCGCCTCGTAATTCTCGCACACCGATCCGTGCTTCCAATACGCATCACGCCGTTGGTGCTGCAGCCAGGATTCGAAGAACAGCGGCATATTTTCGAGGCGCTCCAGCCACATCGCCCGCCAGCTGTCGCCGACAAGTACCGGGTCGGGCGGAAGGCACATCGAGCCGAACAGGAACGAGGCCCACTCGAGTCCGGCGGTAAGCAGCGTGCCGCCCATGTAATGGGCATCGTCGGCGTACCGATCGTCGGTTGAGCAGATGGTTACGATCGCCTTGAGCGCCGGCGGGCGGAGCGCCGCCATCTGGAGTCCGTTGAAGCCGCCCCAGGAGATTCCCATCATCCCGACGACGCCGCTGCACCACGGCTGCTCCGCCAACCATGCTAAGACCTCGAGGCCGTCATCCTGCTCTTGCTTCGCGTACTCGTCGAACAGCAAGCCTCCCGATTCGCCGCTGCCTCGAAGGTCGACGCGAACACCCGCGTAGCCGTGGCCGGCCAGATACGGATGAGTAAGCGCGTCTCGTTCGTAAGTGCCGTCACGCTTGCGATATGGGAGATACTCCAGGATCGCAGGAACTGGGTTCTGTTCGGCATCGTCGGGCAGCCATATGCGGGCCGCCAGCATGGTGCCGTCTTTCAACGGTATCAACGTGTGCTCGATCACACGCACGCTGCGCGGAAAACTCGTGACAATCATCGGGACTCTCCAAGAACGATAAGAAAGCCATAGAAAAGCGGAAACAAGGTACGCACTCCACGACAGGATAAAAACCCCCGCTGCTTGCTGACCGACCCGTATGGCTCACACTTGAGGAACGGTCATGATCATCGTGAATACGGACATCCCCCCAACAAGCCGCGGAGCTTTGTATCCGAGGCGGATGCAGCCACGTTCGCTGGATCGTGAATCATTTGGCCTCCGCCTCAGGGCATTTGCAATTGCACAGCGTGCCCAAGCTGCGAGCCTTCGAATGCCGCATTCGCTCGATTGCTCGACGGTAGCGGGTTGCGCGGGCGCAATTTTCTACGGTGTTAGCATGAGACGTGACACCTGCAACGGGCAGGAGCACTTGCCCGGTGAGCACCGAAAGCATCCAGCCACACCCTGACCAGCTGCGGTCGCATCTGCTTCAATCGGCAGAAGATCAATCTCAGTACGGTGTTCGCTGGGCAGAACGTGGGAATCAAACAGGTGAGCGAGGAAATCTAGCCCGTCAGCTTCATGGATTACGATCTCGGCTACTTCGACGACGAGAGCTGCACGCTCGAA
>JAFAPL010001011.1 GCA_019247135.1 Chloroflexota bacterium
AGCTCTTTGATGCGATCGGCCATGACTTCGGCGAAGCGGCCGCCTCGGGATTGACGCACGTCTTTGAGCGCTGCTTGCGTTTCGCGTCTGACCGCCTCGATGTGTGTGCCGCCCATGGAGTAGACCAGGGTGGGCTCGCCTTCGAGCGGGACGACGACGTAGCAGGCGACACAGTGCCACTCCCAGTGGCCGGTGAGCCACAGCATGCCGCTGCCGAAGCTCCAGTGGTTGGGGCCGCCGGGCACGATGGCGACATCCAGGTTGTGTTCGCGCATCTTGTCGCGTAGCGCCGCGTAGCGCCTGGCGTATTCAGCTTGGGAGAACTGCTCGTAGACCGCGTCGTGGTAATAGGGCGTGCCGCGCATAGAGTTGAACGGCAGCGATTCGTCGAGGCGGTAGCGCAGTTCTTCCCATGGCAGCGCCCCCGGGCGCGTGGGCGAGACCGTCATGGGCCGCATCTTAGCTTCTCGGGTCGGGGCCGCTCATGAGCGGCCCCGCACGGCGGCTCATGAGCCGCCGTGAGGAGCCCGAGCATGCTCGGGCTCCATCCAAATAGCTATGATGCGCGCGTGCCCTACGACGTGAAGGCCAACAGCTCCGTCATCTTGAGTGGACGCGACCGCGCGCCCGCGCGCGCTTATTACAAAGCCATCGGCTTCACCGACGAAGACCTGCGCCGGCCCATCATTGGCATCGCCAATACCTGGACCGAGACGATGAACTGCAACTACCACCTGCGCCAGCTCGCCGCCCGCATCAAAGACGGCGTCCGTTCCGCGGGTGGCACGCCGATGGAGTTCAACACCATCGCTATCAGCGACGGCATCACCATGGGCACCGAGGGCATGAAAGCGTCGCTGGTCAGCCGCGAGCTCATCGCGGACTCGATGGAGCTGATGGCGCGCGGGCACATGTTCGACGCCTGGGTCACGGTAGTCGGATGCGACAAGACCATTCCCGCCGGCGGTATGGCGCTGCTCAGAATGAACATCCCGGGCCTGCTCCTGTACGGCGGCTCCATCCTGCCAGGCCGACTCGGCAACCGTGACCTCACCATCCAGGATGTTTTCGAAGCCGTCGGCGCCCACGCTGCGGGCAAGATCACGGACGAAGAGCTCAAAGAGGTCGAAGATTTCGCCTGCCCCGGCGCCGGCGCGTGTGGCGGCCAGTTCACCGCCAACACCATGGCCATGGCTCTCGAGTTCTGTGGCCTCGCGGCCATGGGCAGCGGCGCCGTGCCCGCCGAAGATCCAACCAAGGGCGACGTCGGCTTTCAAATGGGCCAGCTCGTCATGGACGTGCTCGAACGGGGTGTCCGTCCGCGAGAGATCTTCACCTCCGCGGCAATCGCCAATGCCATCGCGGGTGTGGCGACGACGGGTGGTTCCACGAATGCCGTCCTGCACCTGATGGCGATGGCGCATGAAGCTGGCGTCCAGCTCGATATGGACGATTTCGATCGCATCAGCTCAGGCACGCCGCTGCTCGGCGACATGCGCCCGGGCGGTCGCTATTCCGCGCCCGACCTGTATCGCGCCGGCGGCACCCGCCTGGTAGCGCAGCGATTGGTTCAGGGCGGCTACGTCGATCCGAACGCCATGACTGTCTCTGGACGGACGTTCGGCCAGGAAGCTCAGCTCGCCGAAGAGTCGCCCGGTCAGGATGTCGTGCGTCCACTCGACCAGCCCATCAAGACGACCGGCGGCCTCGTCATTCTGCGCGGAAGCCTGGCCCCCGAAGGCTGCGTCATCAAAGTCGCCGGCCACGAACGCCAGGAGCACACCGGGCCGGCCCGTGTGTTCGAGGGCGAAGAGGCTGCCATGCAGGCCGTCACCGGCGGTCGCATCAAGCCCGGCGACGTGGTGGTTATTCGGTATGAGGGCCCGCGCGGCGGACCAGGCATGCGCGAGATGCTCGGCGTCACGGCCGCCATCGTCGGCCAGGGCCTCGGCGAGTCGGTCGCGTTGTTGACCGACGGGCGATTCTCGGGCGCGACGCGTGGTTTGATGGCTGGCCACGTGGCGCCGGAGGCCGCCGCCGGTGGACCGATCGCCGCCATACGCGAAGGCGACATCGTCGAGTTCGACATTCCGAATCGTCGACTGGACGTGCAACTGTCGGACGATGACGTGCGTGAGCGAATGAAGGACTGGCGTCGACCCGAGCCGCGCTATCGCGACGGCGTGTTCGCCAAGTACGTATCGATGGTCGGCTCCGCTTCCGCGGGCGCGGTCACCACACCTGCGCTCACGTGAGACTCGGGCTCCTCATCGAATGTGAGGAGGGGCTCACCTGGGAGCGTTGGCGCCTGATTCTGCATGTGGCGGAGCGGCTTCAGTTCCACTCCGTCTGGGTTTCAGATCACCTCGAATCGCCGTGGCCGGAGGCCGACAAACACGGACTGGAAGCGTGGGCCGCGCTGACGTTCGCGGCTGCTCAGACTCGACGCATCCGCCTGGGTAGCCTCGTCTCTCCGGTTACGTTCCGTCAGCCGGCGGTGTTTGCACGCACGGTGGAGAGCGTCCACGAACTTGCCCGCGGGCGGCTGATCGTTGGCCTCGGACTTGGTTGGAATGCCGCGGAGCACAAGAACGCCGGGCTGCCGTTTCCGCCCATCGATCAACGCGCGCTCGTGCTGGAGCGGACCGTCGAGGTCTTGCCCGACGTGCCGATCCTGATTGGTGGGGCGGGCGCAACGTCACTCCACCTCGCGGCACGCTTCGCGCAGGCGTGGAATATCACGACCGCATCACCCGAAAAGTTCGTCGAACGATCGAACGAGCTGGACCGGTACTGCCAGAAGCATGGACGAGATCCCAGCGCGGTGGAACGCTCGATCGCCGTTGGCGTGCTCGTTGGCCGTGACGCGGCGGAGCTGCGATCACGCAGTCGCCGCATGCAGGACGTCGTGCCGCCGCTCGCGGAGGTCGCCCTGGACGACGTGCCCAGCGCGGCGCGGGAGCGTGGCTGGATCGTCGGGACGCCACGCGAGGTGGTGGCGACGCTGGACTCGCTCGCGCACGCCGGCGTCGATCTCGCGATGCTCGGGTACTACGACGTGGACGACATTGCCGGACTGGAGTTGATCGCGGACCGAGTCATGCCCGCATTTGTATGAAGATCCCCGGCGAGATTGCCGTCATCACTGGCGGCGCGAGCGGCATCGGGCGCGCTACAGCGCTCGCACTCGCACGGGCAGGTGCTGATATCGCGTTGGCCGACGTGAATGACGCACGCCTGGAGTCGACGCGCGCGGAAATCGCTGCATGTGGCCGACGCGTTATTGCGGTTCATTGTGACGTTTCTCACGACGATGACGTGCAGCACCTGGCGGAAGTCGTAGAGGCCCTTCTTGGACCGCCTGCCATCGTGATGAACAACGCGGGAGTCGTACTGCGGGGCGCGCTCGAACAGATCAGCATGGCTGACTGGCAGTGGTGCTTCGGTATCAATGTCTTCGGCGTGGTGCGCGGTGTCCAGGCGTTCTTGCCCGGCATGATCGAGCGTCGGCGTGGCTACATCGTCAACACCGGGTCTATGGCCGGATTGGTGGCGTTGACCGGCGAGGGCGGGCCGTACGTCGCGTCGAAATTCGCGGTTGTGGGCCTGACGGAGGCGCTCGCGTTGTATGCGCACCAGTTTGGCGTGGGCGTGTCGCTGTTGTGTCCAGCGGGCGTGCGCACCAATCTGGCGGAGACCGGCCGCTCGATCGGCATGTCGCCCGAACGCGAGCGGACCGAGACGCTGATGGCCCAAACCATTCAAGGCGGAGCGGAAGTGGAACCAGAGGAGATTGCCGCGCTCGTCGTCGACGCGATTGAGGAGGAGCGCTTCTTGATCCTGCCCGACGAGGTGCAGGCGGAGGTCGTCCGCCATCGCGCGCACGACATCAACGCGTTCGTCGCCGCCCGGCTCCGGATTGGGGGGTGACAAGCTCGCATGCGTGCGGTATAGTGGCGCCGATGGCTACTTCGCGCGCGTGGTCCGCTGCGCTCTTGTTGCGCCGCCGTACTGGGGGGTTGCAACGCTAGCCTGACGCGCAAAGTTTCGAGAGACCGGTGCAACGCCTCCAGGAGATCCACCTGGAGGCGTTCGTTTTGTCCGCGCCGGTCGACTCTTCAGCCACGACCGGCGCCGCTGGAGTAACACGCCATGGACCGTTACGAGCCACAGATCATCGAACGCCACTGGCAAGCCGAGTGGCGCCGCACGCGGATCTACGAGCCGGACCTTCGTGGGGCCGAAAGGCCGTTCTACAACCTGATGATGTTCCCCTATCCGTCAGCGGAGGGGCTACACGTCGGCAACGTGTTCGCCTACACGGGCGCGGATGTTCAGGGGCGCTTCATGGCCATGCGCGGCTACGACGTGTTCGAGCCCATGGGCTTCGACGCCTTCGGTATCCACAGTGAAAACTTCTCAATCAAACGCAACGTGCATCCGCGCGAGCTGACGGCACGCAACATCCAGAACTTCCGAGAACGACAGCTCGAGCGGATTGGCAACCGCTTCGACTGGTCGCGCGCCGTCAACACGACTGACTCGGCGTACTACCGCTGGACGCAGTGGATCTTTCTGCAGCTGTACCGAGCGGGTCTGGCCGTGCGCAAATCGGCGCCTGTCAACTGGTGTCCCGCGGACCAGACCGTGCTTGCCGACGAGCTGGTGATCGACGGCCGCTGCGAGCGCTGTTCGACGCCGGTCGTCGAGAAGACACTCGAGCAGTGGTTCCTGCGCATCACCGCCTACGCCAATCGTCTGCTCGAGAACCTCGATGGCCTGGACTGGCCCGACGTGGTGAAGACTGCGCAGCGCAACTGGATTGGCCGTGCTGAAGACGGGACGTTTCGGCTGCGCGATTGGCTCATTTCGCGTCAACGCTACTGGGGGACACCGATTCCGATCGTCTATTGTTCGGGGTGTGGCAGCGTGCCCGTGCCCGAGGAGCAGCTGCCCGTGCTCCTGCCCGACACTGAGCACTGGCGTGGCCGCGGAACAGGGTCGTCGCCGCTGGCCGATATTCCGGAGTTCGTCAACACGACCTGCCCGCAATGTGGCGGACCGGCCCGCCGAGAAACCGATGTCGCCGATAATTTCCTCGACTCCGCATGGTATTTTCTCAGGTATCCGTCAGCCCACGTCCACGACAGGCCGTTCGATCCCGAGCTGACTGAAAAATGGCTGCCTGTGGACATGTACGTCGGTGGGGCCGAACACGCCGTCCTGCACCTGATGTACAGCCGATTCATCACCATGGCGCTGCACGATCTCGGTCACCTCGACTTCGAAGAGCCCTTCACCCGTTTTCGCTCGAACGGACTGCTGGTCATGCGCGGCGCGAAGATCAGCAAGAGTCGCGGCAATGTGGTCAATCCAGATGAATACATCGACCGTCACGGCGCGGACGCGCTGCGCATGTTCCTGCT
>JAFAPL010000669.1 GCA_019247135.1 Chloroflexota bacterium
ATGTACATGCCGATGGAGTTTTCGGAACCGAACGCGTCAGAGGCGACGTCTGCCACCGCGAGGCGCGCGACATCCTCGAGCGTCGGTCCAGACTCCTCGACCTCGTCCGGCGCCATGGCGAGATGGGCGGACCCCTCAATTGCTGGACAGCTTCAGTCGAGGTCGTGCCGAATACCCCTATTGCGATGACCGGAGCGCAAGATCCTATTGCCGGGTGCGAGGACTCATCGCCGAGTAACCATTCCCACACGAGCCGAAATGACCGGCCGCCGCGCCGTGTGTGGTCGGGTATGGCACGCGACGCTGGCATGCGAGACAGTATGGGTGCGTGTTGGGCTAGCTTGGGGCCACCACGCCCAGCCCGGGCTGCTAGACTGCGACATGGGGCGTTCTGGCCGTGGTGGACACCTCGGAGATGCGCGGACCATTTCGCGATCCGCTGCCGCACCAGGACTGGGGTGAGGCCCCGGACACCGCCGGCTTCGTCGGCCGCGCCAAGGAACTGCAAGCGCTGCAGAGCTGGGTGCGCGACGAGCGTTGTCGGATGGTCGCCGTGCTCGGCATGGGCGGGGTTGGCAAGACCAGCCTGGCCACCAGACTGGTCCGGGAAGTGGCGCCTATCTTCGAGCGGATCTACTGGCGCAGCTTGCGCGATGCGCCTCCCCCGAGCGACTGGCTCGCGGGTGCCATTGCTTTCCTATCCGATCAGCAGCGGGAACCCCCGGCGGCAGAGTCGGAGCGCCTGGCCACCTTGATGCAGCTCCTGCGTGAGCGGCGCTGCCTGCTGGTGCTCGATAACTTCGACACGCTGTTCGAGCCTGGTCAGAGCGAGGGCCGCTATCGGGAAGGGCTCGACGGCTACGGCCGGTTGCTCCTGGCCGTAGGCGAAAGCACGCATCAGAGCTGTCTGGTGTTGACCAGCCGTGAGGCTCCGCAGGAACGTGCTGTCCTCATCAGCGACATGACACGCACCTTGAGGCTGGGCGGTTTGAGCGTGGACGAGGCGCAGAAGCTGTTGGCTCCCAAGGCAGTGGCCGGCAGTCGGTCTGACTGGGTTGAGCTGACAAACCGATGTAGTGGCAATGGTCTGGCGCTGAAGATCGTCGGTGAGACGATTCGCGACCGCTTTGTGGGTCAGATCGCTTCTTTCCTGGCGCAGGCTCCAGGCGGCAGCGCGCTTACAGGCCTCCGAGAGTTGCTCACGGACCAGATTGAGCGTAGCCCCGCGGCCGAGCAGGAGATGCTGGAGGTGCTGGCGCTACACCGCGAGCCGCAGACCTTGACCGAGTTGCGAGCGGCGCTGGGCGTGGACTCCAGTCGCGCGGCACCCATCGACACGATTGAAGCGCTCCGGCGCCGGTCGCTGGTCGAAAGGGTCAGAATAGGCGGGACCACCGGGTTCACGCTGCAATCGGTCGTCCTGGAGTATCTGACCGATCGATTGGTGGAGTCCGTGGCGGATGAGATCCGACGCAAGCAGCCGTCCCTGCTGGTCCGCGTGCCGTTGATCAAGGCGCAAGCCAAAGACTATGTGCGGTGCGCCCAGGAAGTCTTGATCGGCGAAGCGATACTCGGCCAGCTTGCGGACAGCCGTGACACGAACGAACGCCTGCTCGCGCTCCTGCAGAGCTGGCGCAACCAGCCGGCCACCGACCAGGGCTATGGGCCTGGCAACGTGATCAATTTGCTGAGGCTATTGCGAGGCGACCTGCGTGGACTGGACCTGTCGCGGCTCGAGATCCGACAGGCGTACCTCGCTGAAGTGGAGGCGCAGGCAGCCAGCCTGGCGGGCGCGCACCTCGAGCACGTGGTGCTGCCCGACGCGTTCGCGATGCCGCTCACGTTGGTGCTCAGCGCAGACGGTGCTTTCCTGGCGGCCGGAACCTCAGACGGAGAAGTCTGGCTATGGCGTGTGGCCGATCGCCAACTGCTGCTCGCAATTCAGGAACACCGGTCAGCGGTTCAAGGTCTGGCCCTATCCGCGGACGGTGTGGTGATGGCGACCGGCGATCACTCGGGGACGGTGCGGTTGTGGGACACGTCATTCGCCGTGGATGACCGTACGAGATCGCGACTGGTCCGCACCGCACCGTCGGAGCACTCTGCTGATCCATCGGCAGCTGGCGGGCGGCTGTTGGCCACACTCACCGGTCACAGCATGGCAGTCCTTTGCACGGCATTCGCGCCCGATGGGCGGCTGCTGGCGAGCGGCGGCACCGGCGGGACGGTGCGGCTGTGGGATGCAATTAGCGGGCGACCAGTCGCGAGGCTGCAAGGCCACACCGGCGCGGTTTTTAGTCTGGCCTTCTCGGCCGACGGGCGGGTGCTGGCCAGCGGCGGCGCCGATCAGACCATACGCCTCTGGGACGTCAGCACCGGCGAGGCACTGCTGACGCTGCAGGAGCAGGTGGGTGTCGTCCGCTCACTTGCGTTTTCCGCCGATGGCACGGTCATGGCCAGTGGCACTGAGGACGGGTCCGTGCGCGTTTGGCAGGCGAGCACCCGAGACGTACTCGCCAGGTTTCGGGCCCACTCCGGCGGGGTCTGGAGCGTGGCGCTCGCGGCTGACGGTCACCTGCTCGCCAGTGGTGGCGGGGATGGCATGGCGCGACTCTGGGACCCCCGTACCGGGCAGTTGCTCACTACGTTGCATGCCCACACCGCTGGTGTCATCGGTGCGGGCCTGTCGGCCGACGGCAACCTTGTCGCTACTGGCAGTGAGGATGGAACGATTCGGCTATGGGATGCCCACACCGGACGAGGGCTTGCAACGCTGCAAGGCCAGCCCGGCGGCGTGCGGAGTCTGGCGCTCTCGGCTGACGGCCACGTCGTGGCCACCGC
>JAFAPL010000674.1 GCA_019247135.1 Chloroflexota bacterium
CGTCGACGCGGATGTCGGCCATCAGGCGGTGTCCGCCTCGTCTGCGTGTGCACGCGCCAGAAAGCTCTTGAGTCGGCGTTCAAACAACGCGCGAGCCAGAAGCACGCGGTGCTCGCATTTCAAGCACCGCAGGCCGATGTCGGCGCCCAGACGCACGACCGTCCAGTCGGTCCCACCGCACGCGTGCGGCTTTCGCAGCCGGACCACGTCGCCAAGGTGAACCTCGACAAACCTGGCGGTGCTCATGTCACTGGAGGAGACGAGCCTCAGAGGGCTCGGGTTGCGCTCAGGTTCGCGCGCGCCCCGTTGATTTGATGTCGCAAGGCGTCGGCTGCCTGGTGCGCCGTGTTCTGCCAGTCAGCAGCGCGGCTGGCATACAGAACACTTCGAGAGGCATTCACGATGACGCGTTCGCCGTTCGAATCAGCCGCCGAGCGGACTGCCGCTTCGAGATCGCCAGCCTGGGCGCCAACGCCGGGCAACAGGATTGGTGTGTCGGGCGCGATCTGACGGACGGCGGCAACGTCGCCGGGATACGTCGCTCCGACGACGAGACCGACGGTGCCGTGGCGATCCCATGCCAGCGCGCGCCGAGCAATGTGCAGGTACAGCGGCTCCGCACCGACCATCAGGTCCTGAATCTCGCCCGCGCCCGGGTTGCTCGTCTTGCACAAAAGAAATACGCCACGATCCGCATACTGGAGGAACGGCGCGAGCGAGTCGGCCCCCAGATAGGGGCTAACCGTCACGGCATCGGCGTGCAGGTCTTCGAAGATCGCGCGAGCATAGGCGGACATGCTGTGCGGCGTGTCACCCCGTTTCGCGTCAATCAGCACGGGAATGGACGACGGAATCCGACGCAGCAGCGATCGCACCGCCTGTTGCCCCTCCATGCCGAGCGCTTCGAAGAAGGCGAGGTTCGGTTTGAAGCAGCACACCAGATCTTGCGTCGCTTCGACCACGCCATCCAGAAACATATCGAGGCTGAGGCCCGTTGGCAGCATCGATGGGTCGGGGTCGAGGCCGACACACAACCACGAATCATTCGCCCTGGCGGCGGCGTGCAACCGTTCGAGAAAGGACAACGACGTTCAGAATCCTGCCAGTTCTGGTGCCCTGTATCATAGCCGCAGACTCCGGGGTGGCTCTCCCCACACGCCTTACCGGACCGAGGAGGGGCACTATGTCCGTTCGCATCTCACGCGCGTTCTGGAGCGTCGTGACTGCCGCGTTGGTGCTACCGATCGTGGCAGCCTGTCAACCCGCGGCACCGGCAGCACAGCCGGCGCCGACCACGGCTCCAGCCGCGCCGAAGCCGACGACCGCACCTGCCGCGTCGCCCGCCGCGTCGCCGGCCGCATCGCCTTCGCCAAGCCCGGCCGCGGCGGCCTCACCAAGCCCGGCTGCGTCGCCCGCCGTCAAGCCGGCGGCGTCCCCCGCGGCATCGCCGTCCCCGAGCCCCGCTGCTTCACCAATCGCGAGACCTGCCGCGCCGCCGATGCCGACGGGCAATCAGAAGGGCTCGACAGACAACCCGATCAACATGGCCTTCGTGCCGTCGTCGGATTCGCAGAAGGTGCTGGCCTCGGGTGAGCCGCTTGCAAATCTGCTGACGCAAGCAACCAATCTGAACTTCAAGGTTTCGGTTCCCACGTCCTACACGGCGGTGATCGAAGCCATGGGCGCCAACCAGGTCGACGTGGGCTGGCTTGCGCCCTTCGCGTACGTGCTGGCGCACGACAGGAATGGCACGCAAGTGATCCTCGCCTCGCTGCGCCAGGGCAGCAAAACCTACCGCTCCCAGATCATCACGCGGACCGATTCGGGCATCAACAACATCGAGGGCTTGCGCGGCAAGAAGTTCGCGTTCGTGGATCCCGCTTCCGCATCGGGCTTCCTGTTCCCGAATGCCCTGCTGGCGAAGCAGGGCATCGATTACAAAACGTTCTTTTCGGACACGATCTTCGCCGGCGGGCACGACAAAGTCGTGATCGCTGTCTACAACAAGCAAGTCGACGGTGGAGCGACGTTCGGCAACAACGTCGACAATGGCCCGCCAACTGATGCGCGTACGCTCGTCGCCAACACGCTCCCGGACGTGATGAACGTCGTCAAGCCAATCGCCACGACCGACCCCATCCCCAACGACACGGTTTCGGTGCGCAGCGGTCTCGACGACAACCTGGTGAAGCTGATTCGCGATGGACTGCTGTACGTCCAGAGCACGGCTGACGGCCAGAAGGCACTGCGCGATCTGTACGGCATCGACGGCCTGGGACCGGCCCAGGATTCGGACTACGATACTGTGCGCGACGCAGCGAAAGTGCTGAACCTGGACCTGGAGGAGCAGATCGCTCCGCCAAAACCGGGCTGAGCGTCGTTTTTCGTGCCGAGGTCTGAAAAGAAGATCGATGCTCACCATCGAGCACCTCGTCAAGGATTACCCGGGCGGAGTCCGGGCACTCGACGACGTCTCGCTGACCGTCCGCGACGGCGAATTTCTCGTCCTGATCGGTCTGAGCGGCTCTGGCAAGAGCACGCTGCTGCGCTGCATCAATCGACTGGTCGAGCCCACCGCCGGCCGTATCGTCCTGGACGACCGGGACATCACCGCCGCACGCGGGCCCGAGCTGCGCAAGGTCCGCCGCAACATCGGCATGATCTTTCAGCAGTTCAACCTGGTGAAGCGATCGTCAGTGCTGACGAACGTTTTCACCGGCCGGCTCGGGTATGTCTCGCCGTTGCAGAGTCTGCTCTCACAGTACGACGAGGACGACTACCGACGGGCGCTTGTCAACATCGAACGCGTCGGACTGCGCGAGCGGGTACACCAGCGCGCCGATCGCCTGTCAGGCGGCCAGCAGCAGCGTGTCGCGATCGCTCGGGCGCTGATGCAGGAGCCGAAGATCATGCTCGCCGACGAGCCGGTGGCCAGTCTCGATCCTGCTACCTCGCACTCGGTTCTGAAGTACCTGCAGCAGATCAATCGCGAGGGCATGACCGTGATCTGCAGCCTTCACTTCCTGAGCCTGGCGCGCACGTACGGCACACGCGTGGTCGCGTTGAAGGCTGGCCGGCTCATGTTCGACGGCCTGCCCGCGGAAATCGACGAGCGTCGCTTCAAGCAGATCTACGGCGAAGAAGCCGTCGCGGTGGAGATTCACTGAGCCAATGGCCACAACCTTCCGCACTCCGCGTAGCGCTGAGCGACCGCCCACGGTTGACGTTCCTTCGGCACGCGCGGCGCTCGCGCGGAAGGAAGATACGCGCACTCGGTTGCTGCGCCTCGCAATCGTGATCGTCGCCTTCGGCGTGTTCGTGCTCGGCTGGCGCGTGACGGACATCAACCTGGGCAAGCTCGCGAACGCCGCGAATGCTGGGCCGATTCTGAAGGCGCTGGTCACTCCCGACCTCGTGGGGCGCGACGTTACTCAGACGGAGCTGCAGGCGCCCTTCGTATCCGGCTCGACGTCGACCGATTCGACGAGCGTCTCGAGCCCGACCGGCCAGACACTGACGATCAGCCCGGCCGCCGCCCAGCCAGGCGAAACGGTGACCTTCGACGGCAGCGGGTTCGCCCCAGCTGCCGATGGCGACCTGCGCATCGTGTTCCCAAATGGCGGCCGTGACGCGCGGTTCACGCGCATTACGACAGATGGTCGGGGTGCATTTCACGAGCAACGCACCTGGCCAGACGCTGCCACCCTGCCGCCGGGCAACTACACGTTTCGATTCGTCGCGACCGCGCCTAGCGGGACTCTGCACATCAGCGACACGCTTGCGAACTCGCTCGGTCGAATGGGCGAGACGATCCTGCTGGCGCTCATGGGCACGCTGTTCGGTGTCGTGTTCAGCGTTCCGCTGAGCTTTCTCGGCGCGCGGAACTTGATGGGCAGCACCGGCGTTGGCTCCGTGATCTACTGGTGCATGCGGCTGATCTTCACGATCACACGGTCCATCGAAGTATTGATCGTGGGCCTGATCATGGTCGTGATCGTGGGCATCGGCTCCTACGCGGGCGTGCTGGCGCTGGTGGTGCACACGATCGGCTCGCTGGGCAAGTTGTATTCGGAAGCGATCGAGAGCATCGATCCTGGCCCGGTGGAGGCGATCACCGCCACCGGCGCCAGCCGATTCCAGACCATCTTGTTCGGCGTCATTCCGCAGGTCGTGCCCGAGTTCCTGGCCGTCACCATCTTCTGGTGGGACCACAACGTGCGCATGGCGACGGTTATTGGGCTCGTCGGCGCGGGCGGCGTGGGCTATCTGTTGATCCAGTACATCAACCTGCTGCAGTACCAGCAAGCGGCGACCGTGCTGTGGTTGATCGTGATCGTCGTGACCGCGATGGATTACGCCAGCGCCAGGATCCGGGCGCGCCTGGTCTAGGCGGCGGCCACGATCAGCAGCCTGGGGCTATTCGGCCCGAATGGCTCCAGGTCGTAATCGCCATAGACCTCTTCAACCCGCCACCCAGCCGCTTCCAGAAGAAGCTCCAGCTCGTTCCGAGTGAACCACCGCAAGCGCAGCTCGACGGACGTGCGGCGCAGATATCCGCGTTCATCTTGCTCGTCGTAGAACAGCAACAGGTCGTCTAACTGCTCCGACGCTCGCGGCCGCCTGAGCGCGAACTTCGTGATCGGCCGCCCGGTCTCGGGGTCGGGCGCCGTAAGGTCGTGCAGGAGCTCTTCGGCTGGCTCGTTCGCGCCGCGGAGATTGCCATTCGAGACGTCGAGCACCAGGCGCGCGTC
>JAFAPL010000677.1 GCA_019247135.1 Chloroflexota bacterium
TAGCTGATATCCATCCAGGCCTGGTCGATGTTGATCCGCCAGTCGACGCCCATCACGTCGCCGCCGGCCGCATGTAACTCCTTGAAGAACCCTGCCGCGCCTGTGCCGAAGTGGATCACCGGAACGCCTGTCGAGCGCAGCCGCTCGATCAGCGCACGCGAATACTGCGCGACGTAGCGTACGTAGTCGTCCGGCCCGAGCGCGCCGACCCAACTGTCGAAAACCTGGACGACATCTGCGCCTGCCGCGATCTGCGCCTTGAGGTACTCGATCATGCCGTCTGTCAGGCGATCCATCAGCGCCGACCAGGTCTCGGGCTCGCGCAGCATCAGCGCTTTTGCCAGGGCGTACTCGCGTGAGGGCCGGCCTTCGATCAGGTAACACGCGAGCGTGAACGGCGCGCCACAGAAGCCGATGATGGCGGCGCGGCCATCGGCCAGCTCCTGGCGCAGGTTCCGAATGGTCTGCATGACGAAGGGCACGTGCTCTTCCGGCTCCAGGGGACGTAAACGCTGGACATCCGCAAGTTGGCGGATCGGCGAGTGGATCACCGGCCCGAGGTCCGGCTGGATTTCAAGGGACACGCCCATGCCTTCGAGCGGCAGCATGATGTCCGCGAACAACACCGCGCCGTCGACGCCAAGCTCATGGACGGGCATCAGCGTGATCCGCGTGCACAGCTCCGGCGTCTTCGCCAACGTGAGAATGGGGTATTTCTCTCTCAACGCGCGGTACTCGGCCAGGCTGCGCCCGGCCTGACGCATGAACCACACAGGCGTTGCGTCGGATTGCTGCAGGCGACATGTGGCCAGCATCCGCTGCTGGCCGGTCATGCTCCCCGCGGCCAGGGTCATCCGATCAGCTCGAAGACTTCCGCGATGCTGCCCGCGACACACGTGAAGATCGGCGTCTCGCGTTCGGTGTAGGCGCTGGCGTCGCCGCCGCGCAGTTTCTCGACCAGGTCCAGGAAGTCCGCCGGGTAATCGGTCTCGAAGGCGACCACGAACTCCTGGTCGTCCAGTCCGAACGAGTAGCTCGTGTTGATCTTGACCCGCGGAAATTCGTGGCCCACCCGGATGTGCTCGTCCATCGCGCGCTGGCGTTCCTCGTAGCCCAGCCGATACCACGGGCGCTTCTTGACCATCGGGTAGACGAACAGGTACTTGCGCCCCGTCGGCTTGACGCGGGTCCGCCGACCCTCGCCCTCGCTGCCATCCGTGTGCTCATGGCGATCGATGTACTGGGATCGCCTGGTCATCGCCAGGTACGAATAGGGCGTATCCAGATGAGCACCCATGGCCGTCCTGAGCACTGCTGCCTGAAGGTCCTGAAAGTCCTCGAGCGTTTCGGTGACCATCCACAACAGGACGTCCGCATCGCCACGAGTGCCCAGCGTGCTGTACGCGCGCAGAACGGCAAGGGTTCGTGTGAAGGGCTCGAGAGCGTTGAGCAGCTCGGTGCGAGCTGCGTTTCGAGCCTCTGGCGCCAGCGCGTGCCAGGACGGTCGCGCTTTGTAAAAGAGGTAGCGGATGTACTGGCGTGTCGTGGACGCGGGTTGCGGTCGCGGTGCCGGTTGCGCCTGGGTGACGCCGCCGGGCACAGAGGTGGTCATAGTTGCCTTCGACGGTACGGCACACATCGAAATCTGGCGACGGCCGTGTGCCCTACTTTGCCAGGGGACAAGTCCCTATTCTCCGTCTAGGTGGTGATCCCCAGACGCCTGTTCAAACCGCGGGTTGTGCTGCTGCTCGGCGCCTGCGCACTCGTGCTGCTCACGCCGATGTGGCTGCCCTGGCTGGGGACGTCGCTTGCCATCGACGAGCCGATTGTCCAGAGCGATGCCGCGCTCGTCATGGAGGGCACCGGCACCGACGCAATGAACGCGGCAGAAGGTTGGCGTCAGGCGGGCATCGTGCGTGACGTGGTGATCGTCGAGGCGCCAATCAAGACGCACGCGCTCGTGACCTATTGGAGCGACCTCGTGTTGGCCGGCGTGGCACAAGCCTCGCCGACGCCGCTGGAGCACCTTCGCGTGGTCCGTGCGCCGGCGACGAATTCGGCCGAGCAGGCGCGGGCAGCCTTGCCTGCCCTGGAGCAGCTTGGTGCGCGTAGCCTTCTGCTGCCTGGCGGCGGTGGCATCGGCACGCGTGTCGTCGAGCGCGATGTACGCTCGGTGTTCGAAGCACACGGCATTGCCGCGAGGTTGGTAGTGTTCGGGCCGTCGAACCGAAGTGCGGCCGAGTGGTACCGCAACGCCGACGACCGCCGAGCGGTGCTCGACAGTTGGCTTCAGCTGCTGGTCCCCTACCTGAGCAGCTACGAGCCGGTGCCTGGCTGATAGACCACGTAGTCCCCGAAGCGGGCGGTTTCTCGAAAACCCGCGTCCGCAAGGCCGCGGGCGAGCAGATCGCCGACGTACGGCTCGCGCTGCCAGACGATCGCCGCGGCCGCGGGCTCACTGTTCCACGTGCCGTCGAAGTGGTGGCCTGAGCCGAGCAAATAGACGAGGTTGTCCTGGTCGACATAACGCTGGTTCGTGGCGCGGACGGCCAGTTCTTTGGCGCTCACGTAGGTCTCATCTGGACGCAGGTTGGCGTCGATCCACTCGGCGGCGGCTTGCGTGCCCGAGGTTCCGTACCAGTATGTCGTCGAGTAGGCGGCGCGCATCTGTTCGGCGTCGGTTGCCACCGACCATCCCAGGGCCATCCCACTCAGCACGGCGATGGCTGCAACGGCGGGCGCGCGTGCGCGACGAGACAGCCCGGCGGCGACCGTGCCAATGAGCAGCATGCTGAGGAGGGCGATCCCCGCAGGCGGCTCGATCGCCCACGTTCGCTCGAGCGCCCAGCGGTCGTGGACTAGCAGCGCAACCACGAGGCCAGAAAGCGCCAGAGCCGCGGCGCCGACGCCAAGTACCAGGTCGCGGCGGAGGCACCACACCTGGGCGACCAGGGAGGCTCCGAGAATGGCGAGCAGTGGCACCATCGCCACCTGATACTTCGGAAACCAGCCCGCGTATTTGTTGACATATCCCAGCACCAGCACGACCAGCAAACCGATCAGCAAGTCGACGCGCCGACCAGCATTCCAGGAACACGCGATCTGGGCAACACGGACGCCGACGCCCGCAAGGCCGAGCGCGACGAGCGCCGGGCCGATCCAGATCACGGTTGGCTGGAGGCCTTCCAGGAACGCGCCCGGGCTGGCGTACGCGCGCCGCGCGACCTCGGCCGAATCCTGCCACTGCACGACATTCACGCCAAACGGCATGTCGAAAGGAAAGCCGAGCAACCTGGCGACGATGAACCAGGTGGCGCCGAACAACAGCGCGCCACCGACGCCGATACCGACGAAGTGCAGCCCGGCGCGCCCTGGCTTGCCGCGCAGCACTTGCCACACGCCGACGATGAACACGAGTGGCAGCGGGTTGGTCATCTTCGACCACAGCAGCAGCGAAAACAGTGGAACCAGCCACGGCCAGCGCGGAGTGTCCTCGAGCCGTATGTACAGCAGCAGAAACAGAAGGGTGAGCGGTAGCAGCAGCGCCAGATCGATGTCGACCACGAGCGTGCTCTGGATGACCAGTGGACACGTGAGGCAGAGCGCGGCCGCGATGCCGCCGGCTATCTCGCGTGCTTGTGGTGGGCCGCGGGTGATCTCACGTGCCAGGAGATATGTCAGCCAGCCCGTTGCCAGTCCACCGATGACGCCGACGGCGCGCAGCGCGGGTGGCGTCCAGCCCCCAAGCTTGCTGGCGGCACCGATGAGATACACGTACAGAGGCGGATGCCAGAGTGCCCATTGCTCGCGCTGGGAGAAATCGCCGCGTTCGCTCATCCAACCCTGATTTCCGTACGCCAGGCCTGTGTCGGCGACCGCGCGCGCAGCCAGCGCGAAGTTCGCATCGTCATACACGAGCGGTTTTCGCAGCTGCATCCCGACCGCGAAGAGGTACAGCGCGGCGGCCGCTGAAAGCAGCGCGAGCGCGCCGCGGCTCATCGTCCCAGCACGCGATAGCGGAAGATGACCGTCAGCATGTGGACACCGACGCTGATCGTCGTCTGCATCGAGCCCGTGATTTTCGAGGTGCCTATGCGGCGGCGATAGTTCACAGGCACCTCGATCAAGCGCAGACGGTTGAGGAGTGCGAGGCACACCATCTCGGGCAGGAAGTGCGAGCCGCCCACGGTGAAGCGCGGCAGCAGCCGGTCGGCGGCTGACCGGCGGATCAGGCGCAGGGTGCAGCCGCAGTCCGACAACGACGGGCCATCGAACAGCACCTGCAGCACCTTCGCGACCAGCCAGTTGCCCCAGCGAAGCTGCCAGCCCATGTTGGCCCCGTGCCAGATCAGCTCGCGCGTTGTGCGCGTGCCGAGCACGAGGTCGAAATCGTCGGCGTACGCGAGGAGCTTGAGAACGTCCTTACCGATGAATGTGCCGTCTGGCTCGGCCAGAACGACGTATTCGCCTTGTGCGTCGGCGATGCCGCGCCGAAGCGCGTGGCCGTAGCCCTGCGCGGGCTCACGAACGACGCGCGCGCCCGCCTCTTCTGCTCGTCTGGCGGTCGCGTCGCGCGAGTTGTTGTCGACGACCAGGACCTCGTCGACGGCCTCGAGCGAAGCGAAGTCGGCGACCGCGGCAGCGATTCCGTCTTCCTCGTTATAGGCGGGGAAGACGACGCTGACGCGATGGCCCTGCCACACCAGGCAATTAAACGCTCCGCTGCGTCGAAGGGGTTGACACCCCTTCGAGATCCCCGCTGATGGTCTGGTGCGGCTGGCGCGCTCGGCTAGCGCCGATCCTCGGGCGTGAGCTGTCCGCGAGTCTCACCCGCGGGGAACATCGTGCTGTGCACGTTCCCGTAAGCGGCGCCGTCCTGGATCGCCCGAATGACGCGGGCCATTTCACCTGGGGCGATGCCCTGGGCAGCCGGACCGACGACGTCGGCGGCCGTCAGGGTGCGA
>JAFAPL010001040.1 GCA_019247135.1 Chloroflexota bacterium
GGACCATGAATTCGCAACCTGGCGGCCTGAATGTGATCCTGGATGGGTTCGGGTATTTGACCGCAGCCGGCGCCGATACCCTGGTGCTCCTGCCTGACCCGCAGCGGCTGGTCGATACACGCGCGGCGGGTGGACCTATTGCTGCCAGTACCTCGCGGTGCTTCACGCTGGCTGGTGTAGCGGGGATACCAGCGAGCGCAGCTGCTGTGATCCTGAACGTCACGGCAGTGAGCCAGACGGCGAGCGGCTGGTTTGTCGTCTACCCGAACGGGCAGCCGATTCCGGCCACGTCAACGGTCGACTTCGACCCGAACACATACGCGATCGCCAATAACCAGATCGTGGCCCTGGGCGCTGACGGGCAAGTGTGCGTACTGGCACAGACGATGAATGGCGTTCCGGGGAGCTCGAATGTCGTCTTTGACGTAAGTGGCTATCTAACTGACGCCGGTCCTCTCATCACCCGGCACTGAGACCCCGCCCGCCAGCGGATCGCGGTGCCGATGTTCGCATCCTGATGATGCTCGGGCCGATGAGCATCGCGGTGATGAAGGTCCACTGGGGCAAGCCGATCTGGGGAAGCGAGGGCGGCGCAGAGCTGCCGGTGACCAACATGGCGGTCGGTCTCGCGCTGGCGCTCACCATTCCGGGGCGATACTCACTTGACTCTCTGCTTGGCATCCGCGCGCCGCGTGCGTTCGTGGCGCTCGTAGGTGCGGGAGTCGTCGCGGGCATCGCCGTGGGTGCGAGCGCCCAAGCTGCGCCAGACCCCGAGAGCCCGCAGGCAGAAGTGGCAGGAGCTGAGCTCCAGGGCCGCCAGAACGCCAGCACTGCCTGAGCAGCAGCGGCGCTGACCACCGCTTCACACGAAACGGCTGCGGAACCGCCGCAGCGTGCCTGGTGAGCCCGTGCCTGCGAGATTCTCGATGTGCTCCACTGCGCCTGCCAGCCTGGTCAGTTGCTGAAGTCTTCAGTCGACCAGAAGGGTCCGGCTACCGGCGATGCTCGCCTGACGATCCGGGCAACCACAGCATGCGTTAGCGGAGATCAGGAGACCTGGTACGGTCGCTGATGTGCGGATCGTGGAGATCGCCTACACGCTAGTCAAAGGGCTTGGCCTGCTGTACCCGTCCCAAGTCGAGTTAACGCCCGCGGGGGTGGCGAGCAACCGCCGGTTCTTCCTGGTTGACGAGCATCTACAAATGGTGAACGGCAAACGGCTCGGCAAGCTGGTCCAGCTCGAGCCAGAGCTCGACGAGGCGGACAACCGGCTCACGCTGCGCTTTCCCGACGGTGCATGCGTGAGCGACGTCGTCGAACTGGGCGAGTCCGTCCAGACGAGCTTCCTCGGACGCCCCCGCCGCGGCCAGTTGGTAAACGGCCCGTGGGCTGCGGCGCTGTCCGAGTGGGCCGGTCAGCCGCTTCGCCTCGTTGCGCCCGCGCCGGGCATGGTCGGCGTTGACCGGGGCGTCGCTGGCGGCGTGAGCGTCGCGTCGGTGGCATCTCTCGAGCGACTGGCAGAGGAGCTGGGTGTTGACACGATCGACCGGGCTCGGTTCCGCATGCTGTTCTGGGTAGACGGCATGGAGTCACACGGGGAAGACGCCTGGGTTGGGAGGGAGGTGGTGCTCGGCGACGCGGTCGTGCGGTTTCGCGGACACGTGGGCCGCTGCGTCGTGACCAGCCAGAACCCGCGGACCGGGCTGTCGGACCTCGACACCCTGGGTGGGCTGAGTGCGTATCGGGATCCGTCGGCGACGTCGGCGCCACTCGCGCTGGGCGTATGGGGCGAAGTGGCGAGTGGCGGGCGCGTGCGTATCGGCGACCTCGCGACGGTGCGCTCGGGGCTAGGGATCACGGAGTAACCGGGCATGATGCGGGAGGCGAGTAGCAGGGGTCCTGCTCCGCGCGTGGCGCTTCATCGTCGGTCTGTCCACCTGGCGTGGTCGCAGTGGCAGAGCGACTGCCGGTCCGCACGTGAACCTCAGGTATGAATGGCAGACCTGTGTAGTGACCACCGGCGGGGCGCTGTGCGCCGGCTAGGGACTCCCGTCGTTTGCGAACTTCGCCAATGCGCGCGGAGTATTGGTCGTCACCATGTCGACGCCCGCGGCAAGGGCGCGTGCGACGCGTTCGCGCCAGCCGGGCGTGTCAGCATCAGCGTCCATAGGTCCAAGCGCAGCTATTCCCGGTGGAAGAGCTCGGCGGCGGCCGCGTCTGTACACCTCGAGCGGCGAGAATTGGCGCAGGGAAAAGAGTGTCGCCGACTGAATGCGGGCCGCTGGACCGCTAAATCGGATAGCGCTCGGCCTGACCTCTCCCAGGCGTGCGTTCAATCCGTCCCCGAGACGTCGGTGTATGAAGCAATGGACCCCAAGGGGGTGACATTCGAGAGATGTGAGATCGCGTCTTATGCCAGACTCAGCCGTTCGCGCTCCCAGCACAGCTACCGCCGCCGGAATTGCCTTGCTGACTATCATTGGGGCGGTTCATCTCCTGTACGGCCACGGTTACTACGTCTTAGTGGCGTATGTCGGGGCTCTCTTCTACGCGACTGTTGCCAGTGCGGTGGTTGTGGCGGTTGGCCTGGTGCGTGGCGCCCGTGTATGGGGCTGGACGCTCGGAGTACTGCTTGCAGTTGCGACTCTTGCCGCGTATATCGCTAGTCGCACAATTGGCCTACCCATGTTTCCGGTCCTCCCCTGGCAGGATCCGTTCGGTTTGGCCGCAGTGGGCGCCGAAGCACTCTTCATTATCCTTGGCGTCATAGTGCTCCGCACCCCGAGCCGCTCCGTCAAGCACAACCACGGAGGGCTGGTCGCGGAGATGCGGAGCGAACACGTGCACGATGCCTCGGCTCGTCGCGTGCTGATCCCGAGCGAGAATCGGCCAGACGACTGAGGTCGTATTCGAGATCGAGTGTGGACACGAGACCTGCTTCAGCCGTACAGAACGTCAACTTTTTCGAGCCCGAGGAACGCCGCTACGCGCGCTGAACCAGCCGCTGGACGTTAGATACGGCGTCGCCGGTCATCGTGCGGGCCGGAAGAAGTTTTGCAGGACATAGTTTGCGACTTCATGCCCAATCCAGGCTCCGTCCGACAATGAATGGCGGAAGTGCAAGCCACCCCACATGCGCGCGTTGAACACCTCGGCCGCGGCGTCACTGAATCGTTCGTAGTGTCGGGTCTTCTGCTCAGCATTTGCGACGTGACTGTCAACCGAGAATCCGACTATGTCGGTGCCGAAGAAAGCGGCCATCGTCTCGGTTGCTGCAGTCGTCCAGCAGGCGTGCGCGGCGGGGTACTCCGGGTGGTTGGGATGGTTCGGGTAGAGGAGGGGTGTCCACGATGCATCTGCGTCCGTGGCTGGGTTGCCGTCGGTTTCGGCACGCCGGATCGCATGGATCGGTCGCCAGAACGTGAAGTGGTACTTCGCATCGAAGCATGCGAGGATCGCATCTGCGACTGACACGTGCATCAGCGTTAGCATGCGCGCGGTGTCCGCCGGCCCGAGCCCTTTGTCGATGGCCAGTGCGCGCGCGGCCGCGGGCCATTGGACGGCTGTATTGTCCGACCAGAACAGGGCCATGTCCGTCCGCTCGGGTGTACGAAGCGTGCTGTCGGTCCCACCGTAAGCTTTGATCTCGTTCAAGTCGGCTGCGTATTGCGCGCCGGTGAGTGCGCTCGGGCCGTCCGGACGAAATTACGAATTGCTCGTCAGCGTCAGCGGGCGAACCTGCTGCAACTTGACATCAACTGGAGGCGTGGGAGCACCGGTTCGAATACACCGGGGCCGGGCGGCCTCTGGAGGTACGGCACGTCATTGTCGAAGCCGTCGTCGGTCCGCCACGTGAGAATTGCTGCAGCCACCTGCTCTCCGACCAAGACTCCGTTCGCCTTCGCCGCATCATCCGGAAGCTTGGCCAGGTAGTCCGCGTACTCGGAGTCCACGCTGGACGCTTGATCGGGTACGCGTCCGACGAGCACGCCGTGCGCGGCAGTTGCGACTGCAGCAGCCGTGGATGCGGGCAGCTGAACCGTGGGAGAGGCGACGAGCGGTTCGTAGCCGCCTTCAATCGCGACGGAGGTCGTAGATTGCGGCCTGAACGATGCCCTCGAGAACCGCCGCACTGCCGAGGGGCCGTCCGACGACGATCGCGTTTTGAGCGACGAGGTTCCAGTCGGTGATCGCGTTACCTTGCCCCGCAGGTGCCGCGGAAAGCGGTCGCACTGATGCAAACGTTGGAACCACTGCCACCACGAGCAAAGCGGCGCGGCTGGATACCCGTAGCGACGATCTGATGGGCATGCCGTTCCTCCTGGAGTCGAACGGGGTGGAGCGGCGATGATCCTAGGTAAGAATGTCCGCCGCGCGATCCGTACTGGTACGGATCGCGGCTACTGATTCAGAAGTTCCGATGCGCGGCGGACCAGGTCGGTTTTAGACCGCACACCGAGTTTTGCGTACACATTGGCGAGGTGAGTTTCGATAGTCCGTTCGCCAATCAGCAGTTCGTCGGCGATATTCCGTGCAGACTGCCCCTGGGCTGCAAGAAGCGCGACCTGTCGCTCGCGCGGGCTGAGGCCAGATGGTCCGAGTGATGCCGCGGTAGCCTTCCGCCCACGCGCTCCCAGTTGTTTCAGCTTTTCGCGGATTCTGTCGCGACGCCACACTGCGCCACAGGAGTCGAAAGTGAGCGCGGCCTGCTCGAGCCACTCGAGAGCCTCGCCTCGATTGGACTCCAGAAGTATTCGGCCGAGAAGCCCGCTTGCACGCGCCGAATAGGCCTTGCAGCTCGAGACTGATAGGATGTCGACAGCTCGCTGTGCGGCGCCGAGGTCCCCGGCCCAACCGTACGCCATGGCCGTGAGAGCGTGGTAAAACTCGCAATCGATGTGGTCCGCGATGTCCTGGAGCTGACGTGCCGAGTCGCGCGCCGCTCGACCGTCGCCGCAGGCCGCGGCCGCCTCCGTAACATCTATCAGCACCACTGCCGCGAACGGTTCCGCACCGGTGGCCAGGACCCGCGCTGCAGTCTGCTGCAGGATTGCGAGCGCCTCCGACACGGCGCCCGCATGCCAGGCAAGGAGCCCCTCCGCGTGGCCAAGGAAATAACTGAAGAACTGCCAGTCACGGATGTTCACTGCGCCTTTCGCGCGTTCCAGATCGGTCCGGCCTCGGAAACCTGGCCGGCTTCGATTGCGCAGCGCTCCGAAAATCACGCCAATAGCCCGTCGCTTGCTCAGCTCACCGATTGCGCGTGCCTCGGCATCCCGCGCACACACAAGCGCTGAGCGAAACTTACCCGCGAACCAGTGCACGATCGTCTGCCACTCGGGGAGGATGCTGTCGCGCCAGTCAGGATCGAGCGCCTTGGCGGAGTCGATGAGCGGAAGAGCCAAACCGGGCCGACCACATGCAGCGAGGTTGCAGGCACGGATGGTGTAGCCCACTGTTAACCGGTAGATCCTGCGTTCCTGCGACGCGATCGCGTTGCTGCGGTCCAGCGCGGCGTCCGCTTGGCTGAAAAGACCGCGGACGAATGCGGCGAAGCCGGTGGCATGCAGCGCTTGGAGCTCGGCGAAAGGTTCCCTTTCTGCTGCCGCGGCGTGCGCGACCGCCAGCGCGGCCAATTGCATACCCGCGTAATCACCATGCAATCCGCGTAGCCACGCCAGCTCGTTGGCAGCCAGCAACGCGCTTCCATAATCGCCTGCCTGTTGAAACAGGGCGTGTGGGTGCGTGCAGCTCACCTCGGCGTGGGCCAGATCACCCGTGCCCCAGCCGAGAAAATTGGCCAGGCGAAACTTGACGGCCGCCCGGGCCGCGGCATCCGTCGAACCATCCAGGAGCGAATCGAGGGCCTGCAGCGAGTTGATGCCAAGCGCGGCGTGCGCGTCCGCACGGTGGTCGACGACCCACTCGGCTCGCCACGAGACCGCGTCAACCAACCCAAGCCACCGCGGGTCACCTGTCGGAACGAGCTCCACCAGCGCGCCGAGGAGTGCCAGAGACTCACGGTACGCAGCGCGGGCTTCGGCTTCTCGGATGGCCGTAGTGAGTGCATCGATAGCTTCTGCGTCACCAATCGCAGCCGAGCGCGCGAAGTGAGGAGCCGCCTCTGCGGCCCTAGCGTCAGCCAATAGTGCGCGGCCGAGCCGCCGGTGCAGTCCGCGACGTCGCGCACCCCCAATGCGCTCGTAAATCGCCTGCTCGATGAGCGGATGCGAGATTTCGTAGCTGAGCTCGGGACCACGTTCCATCTCGACAACCAAACGCGAGCGGTCGAGTTGTTCCAGGGCACGTGGCAGATGCTCGGTTGGCACACCGACAAAACCTCCGAGGTCGCGAAGTCGACGCGCCGTCCCAGGGTGGCCAGAACTTCCAGCAGTTCGAGTTGCGCCTCGTTGAGGTCCTGCAGTCGGGTGCTGATGCGGTCTGCGAGCTCCTCCGGAAGGGAGTGGAGCTCGGGCGCCGCGAAGTCCGCGCCCGCGTCAACCAGCGCCTGCAGGAGACCAAGCGCGAACAGTGGATTACCGAGCGATCGTTGCGCCAGCCAAGCAACAAGAGCGGGCGGTGGAGGTCCGCCGATTACGCCCTGAACGAGGTTGCCGAGGGCGTCGCGATCCAGCGGCCGCAGCTCCAGCCGGGCCAGGAAGCCTTCTTGCTCCAGGCCTAGAGTGATACGCGTACCAGTCGGATGGTCGGCTAGCTCGGCTGGCCTGGCAGCGGCCACGACCAACACGCGCGCCTGTGAGATGTTGCGCGCCAGGTATCCAAGACATTCCCACGAGGAGCCGTCGGCCAGATGAACATCGTCCAGGAAACACAGCAGGGGCATGCGGCTCGCCAGGTTGTCGATGATCGTGGCGAGACCTTCGAGTAGCCGCAAGCGCGGCGGCTCCTGGGCCAAGCCTGGAGGCCGGATAGCAGCCACGCTGCGGATGAGGACCGCCAGATCGTCTAGAACCCCGCCACACACCTCAGCGACATCGGTCGAAGCGAGTCCGCGCAGATGCCGCTCGAGCGCCTCTGACCAGACCCCGAACGAGGCGTTCTCGCCGAGTGGATACGCACGCGCAGAAAGCGCGATGGTTTTGGTGCGCGGTCGGGCGAGAAACTCGCGGACCAGTCGAGTCTTACCGATCCCGGGGTCCGCGAGCAGCAGCACCGAGCGAAACTCTCCGGCCGACGCTCGGCGATACTCACGCTGGAGCGCGGCGAGCTCGGTGTCTCTGCCCACAAGCCTCGTCGCCCACGGGACGGACATTGGCGTTCCGATTATGCTGCCGGCGCCCACCTCCGCGCTGCTCCGAATTGCGCCTGTGTCAAACTCAGCTCGGCAGAAATCGGCCCTGCATGGAGGATTCGAGCGGCTCCTAGTTCTGTCGCTGGAACTTGTGCCGAGTGAGGCCAAACACTGAATTCGTCTTCAGCCCAGACACGGCAAACGGGGTGGCGGTCGTCCGCGAACAAGAGACGACCCGCTGAGGCTGCCACAGGACCAGGCGCCCGGCAATCGGTCAGGACCGTTCCGCGAGCTGCGATCGTCCAGGGCGAGCCACGTAGCTTGCGCACGAACGCGGAAAACCGTGGATCGGATGTCGTGCCCACGCGTGGATCGAGACACACGAGACGCGC
>JAFAPL010000630.1 GCA_019247135.1 Chloroflexota bacterium
CCTGCGCCGCCTCGGCGTTCTTCACCCAATCGGACTGCGCGCCGAGCATCGAGACCAGGTAGTTATGGCCGTCCACGGTGGCAATGACCACCGGGACCGAGCGTGTACGGCCGGATGAGCGGCCACGCACTTCCAGGGCGGCCCAAGACGCGTCGGACGCCAGTCGCGGTAAAAGAGCCGCATCACGGCGCTCCGCTCCGCCGGGTCGACATGCGGTGAATTGTTCATCGGCGCTGTTGTCCTCGCTTGCCGTGGATGGTTGGGAATTGCAGGCGGGTGGCCGGGGTGTGCCGCAATCGTCCTACGGCGCGATCGGGTGTACGAAGCCCCTCTCGCTATGTTCAACAGACCTGTCTATTTTGGCTTTGACGAGGCCGTTGCGCGGTATGCAAACTCGCACCGGCACGTGCACTACATACGTGTGTGCATGTGCACGCCCGCGGATACCGCAACCAATTCCACGACCTGCATTTCACGTCGTGAAAGACTCTTATCCGAACCGCCAATGGGCGATGACTTCCTCGCGTGTTGGCGGATTGTCAGCCATACCGTAGGCAACTGCCGCCGGCGCCAGTTGAGGATCAGCTCTATCGTGGACCCGCTGATTCGTGAACGAGCCTGAAGCGCAGATTGATGTTGGCGTCTGCCCTGCGGAGATGGCGCCACGCAGTAATCAAACTGACGTCGGTCGGGCGCATACAAACGACGATGCGCCTACGCTCGCAACCTGGAATACCGCGTCAGCGATTTCGTCGGTGAGTGGGGTGTAGGCGCGGTCGACCAGCGTTGCTGCATCGATTGGTTGATCCACTGGCATACCGTATTTCAGGTAACGATCAAACTGGTCTACGAGGATCGGTCTGGCCGCTTCGGCCATGGGTACGAATGCGAGGACCGCCATGGCGGCTTGCCAGTCTGCAAGCGAGACCTCATCCTGGTGCGTGTCGAGGACATTCAACATTTGTTGTGCGGCCTGGTCATGATGCGCCTCGGACCAGACGGCCGCGCGCATCAGCGCACGGGTGATGGCCGTTGCTCTGGGACGGTCCTGCTGGATGTTGCTTGCCAGCATGATGGACCCGCAGCAGAAGTCGCTTTGCTGAGGCGGCATGTCATTGAACGCGACCATGCGCGCCAGGCCCGCCCGCTGCAAAAGCACTCCCTGGGCGTCGTTGGTCTGGACCGCGGCAAAGTCTCCGCTCTGTAGCGTGGGCACCGCGTTGGCAGTCGACGGTGCCGGTGCCCAGGAAATATCCACATCGGGGTCCAGTCCGGCATCGACCAGAGGTGCGCCGAAGACGAACTTCGCACCCGCAATTGTCTGATTCCGCAGATCGGCCATGGATTGAACTGGAGAAGCTGGTGGGACTACCAGTGCCATGCATCCACGCTGCAGCGCCGCCGTGATCTGCAGGTCTCCAACACTCAGCCCGGTCGGTGTTCGCGGCGGAACGGCGGCCCAGACGGCGTTCATCACTACATCGGCGTGGCCAGACGCGAGCGCATTACCGCCATCAACCGCCAGGCCGAGATTACCGGGCATGGTGATGTCCACGATGGTCGCATCGATTCCCTCATCCCGTAAGAAGCCCTGCGACACGGCGACGTACGCTGGAGCCACGCATGGCGTTTCCATCACGCCGATGGTTACCTGGCTCGCGGCGCCCGCGACGCGCACACGGCCGAGACCGGCCGCCAATCCGGCGGCGCCGAGCATCAGCCGGCTGGAGTTCACAAGGAAGCTGCGTCGTCCGTGGCCTCGCAAGGACAGTGCATGATTTCGTGACAAGATTGAGCTCATATTTCCCCCATGCGTACGCCCGCACCATAAGCCCGAGGTGGCATCGAGGCAATTCGCAATGTTGCGGATTTCTCAGTTCAAGCGAGGCTGGCAGCAAATGCCGCGATCTGCGAACGTGAGGTGAATCTCAGCTTTGCGCGGATGTGCTCCACGTGTTTGGTCGCGGTCGACTCGGCGCATACTAACTCGGCAGCGATCTGACGGTTAGTCATGCCGCGCGCAACCAGCGCCGCAACCTGGCTTTCGCGACGAGTCAAGATGCCAGCGTCGCCCGATTGCTCTTGCGAGTTGGCAAGGATGGTCTCGATCAACTCCAGCGCTGTAGCGACTGCGTGCTCGAGCGTCAGCAAACGGCCTTGCGCAACAGCGTGGCCAAACGCCTCTGGTCCGATCCGCAAACGTGCATTCGCCAGGTCGCGCCGAATCAAATCGTTGACGGCCGCTCCCCAGCCGCCCGCTCCTTCAACGTCGACAACATCGCGTAGTTGGACAGCGGCACCGTGCAGCCGCGCCGCAGCCTCTGCTTGATGCTTGCGAGCTGCCAAGCCGGCGACCACGGACAAGCTGCTGGGCTGATACACGCGTGCGCCCAGATCACGTCGTAACGTCAGCACCTCAGACGAAAATCTCAGCGCCCGCTCAATGTCGCGCAGGTGGTACGTCGCGACTGCCAGACTAGCCAACTCTGTGGTCATGCCGATGTCGTCACCGATGGCGCGCGCAATTTCGAGACTCCGCTCGAAATAGTCGATTGCCCGTGCAAACTCTCCCCGGGCATACGCAAGCGTTCCGAGGCCGTGATGCGCGCGAGCGACGATTTGCTTGCAGTCCGCGGACTCGGCAAGACGCAATGCCTCCGCGAACAACTGTTGGGCTGCCGCATGGTCGCCGCGGTCGGCAACGACGCGCGCGAGCGGGTTTACGCACGTCGCGAGCATTGCCGTGTCCGGTAGTTGCCGTCGTATGTCCACGGCCTGTTGGAGCATCGAACGCGCCGCATCCAGGTCTCGCAGATGCCAGGCGAGCAGCCCGGCGCCGTACAGCGCGTCCGCCCAACTGGCCGGTGATGCGGCGCAACGCTCGCGCCCGAGGACGTCTCTGATGTAGTCATGACCCTCAACGGCGCGACCGCGATCCAGCCAGAACCACCACATTCGTCCGGCCAGCCGCACCGCACGGTCGACCTTTGCCGGATCGGCCATCGCCGAGTCCAATGCGAGACGTACATTCTGGAGGTCCGCATCGATCGCGGCCAGAGCGCCGGCTGATCTGAGCGGACGCCGGCCGGTGGCAGCGAACCGCTCCAACCAACTCAGATACCAGTCTGTGTGCCTCGCGCGGACGGCGACGTACTCACCCGACTCGTGAAGGCGTTCTCTGGCGTACTGCCGCACGGTCTCGAGCAGGCGGTATCGCAGCGTGCCACCGCGACCGGGTTCCGCCACCACCAGCGATTTTCCTATCAGCCGCGAGAGCACATCCAGTGTGGACAATGGTTCGACGCCGTCGTCGCCTGCCACCGCCTGACAGGCTTCGAGGGTCCATCCGCCAGCAAAGACCCCGATGCGACGGAACACTCGCTGTTCCTCACCAGACGACAGTGCGTGACTCCAGTTCAGGGTGGCCCGCAACGTGTGGTGCCGATCAGGCGTATCGCGGTTAGTGGCCGAGAGGGCGCTGAGTGCGTTGCCCAAACGGCTGGCTAGCTGGGCTGGTCCAACTACGGTGAGCCGAGTAGCGGCTAACTCGAGCGCCAGAGGCAGGCCGTCGAGTCGCCAGGCTATTTCGGCCAGCGCGCGCGCGTGGGCCTGGGCATCAACAGGCGCTGATCGACTGGTCGCCCGCTCCAGCAGCAGTTTGACCGCTGGGAGGTGAAGAAACTGTTCTGGTTCGACGGCTCCATTTGGTTCTACTGTGAACAGCGGCTGCACGCGGTACACGCGTTCGACCTGGAGATCGAGCGGCTCCCGGCTTGTCGCCAGGATGCACATGCTGGTGCAACTCCGTAGCAAGTTCGCCACCACGTCGGCGCACGCTTTGAGCACGTGCTCGCAGTTATCCAGCACGAGCAGACAGCGTTTGCCCGTCAGCGCCGCGGTGAGACTCGCGGCAACGGAGCGAAGTGGATCCTGGTGCACGGCGAGCGCCGCGGCGATGGTCTGTGCAACCAGGCGAGGGTCGGTGAGCGGAGCCAGGTCGACAAACCACACGCCATCGGGATACTCCGGTCTGGCGGCGCGGGCGCATCGAACAGCCAGCCGTGTCTTGCCAACGCCGCCGGGGCCACTGAGCGTCACGAGCCGCGACGTGTGCAATATGTCCCGCAGCTCCGCAAGCTCCCGTTCGCGACCAATAAGACTCGTCTGTTCGTCGGGCAAGTTACTGGGCGCAGTGTCGATCACGTGCGGCGCGCCATCCCCGGCCAGTTGGCCCGCGAGCTGATCGAGCGCAAAGTCCACCAGCTCGGGGTGGCGCATCTCGAGCTCGCCGCGCTCCCATCGTGCCAGCGTATTGCGCGGAACGCCGAGCGCGCGGCCGAGATCCGCCTGGCTAAGCCCGAGTGCCTGCCGACGCTCACGCAGCTCTGCTGGCCGCATATGCCGTGTTCGCGGCCACTATACGCCACGTATCAGGGGTTGCAAGTGGACGTGCGCCCTTTCGGAAGCCGCACGCACCATTTCCCACGCTTGTTGGCGACTGATCGCCCGAGGTGCACCGTCGTCAGCACGTTGCGCGAGAAGAACAGCGGCTGGTCGTCGGCGAGCCGGTGTTTCTTGGCCTAGCAGGGTGATGAAAAATGCCCGTTTCCGGCAGCTGTGGCTCTTCGGGTCAACTGGCTGTGACAGTTACTGTTGAAGCATCTATCAGGCGAGGTGCTTGGAGAATGCGTGGTCGGCGGAGTCCACAGGCGAGCATGCTGGCGTTTCTAGATCTCGAAGAACGAGTACCACCGCATCACCCGTTGCGCACCATGAAGCGCTTCGCCGATCGGGCGCTGGTGGAGCTGTCGCCGACGTTCGACGCCATGTATGGCACGGCTGGACGGCCGTCGATACCGCCCGAGCGGTTGCTGAAAGCCTCGCTGCTGATCAGCTTGTATTCGGTCCGCAGTGAGCGTGCCTTCTGCGAGCAACTGAATTACGACCTGCTGTGGCGCTGGTTCCTGGACATGAGTCTGATGGAACCGAGTTTCGATCAGTCCACCTTCAGCAAGAACCGTGGCCGGCTCCTCAAGCACGTGGTGGCACAACAATTTTTCGATGAAATCGTGCGTCAGGCGGAGGCCTTGGGCCTGCTGTCGGATGAGCACTTCACTGTCGACGGCACGCTGATCGAGGCGGCCGCCAGCCTGAAGAGCTTCAAGGCCAAGGACCAACCGCCGTCGGACACCCGGCCAGATGATCCTGGCAATCCGACGGTCAACTTCCGAGGTGAGAAACGTTCGAACGTCACGCACCAGAGTACGACCGACCCAGAAGCGCGCCTGGCCAAGAAAGGTCGTGGATTCGAGTCGAAGCTGGCGTACTTGGGCCACGCGCTCATGGAGAACCGACACGGACTCCTGGTGGACTTCCAACTGACACACGCCACTGGCACTGCCGAGCGGGATGTGGTGCCCCAGCTGCTGTACGACGCCAAGCTGCGCGGTTTTCATCCGCGGCCGCTGGGTGCGGACAAGGCCTACGAC
>JAFAPL010000635.1 GCA_019247135.1 Chloroflexota bacterium
TGCCAGGGCCTGCACCAGCTTGAACGCCACGCCAGCCCCGCAGAGGTAATCACATGGGTAGCTGCAGTCGGAGCGCCACGGGTTGACCAGCGCATAGGCCGGCGGCAGCTGCGCCGGGCACTGGTGGTGATCGGTCACGATCAGGTCCACCCCGCGACGCAAGGCGAACTCGGCGGCGTCGTGGGCGGTCGAGCCGCAGTCCGCGGTGACGATGACGCGTGCGCCGGCGTCCGCGAGCTCGTCGACGGCGCTGGTCGTGAGACCGTACCCGTCGAGGAAACGATTGGGGATACGGACACGTGGCTCGATGCCGACCAGGCGCAGGCCCGACGTGAGGACGGCGGCGGAGTTGACGCCGTCGGCGTCGTAATCAGTAAAGACGGCCACCTGTTCCTGATCACGTTGGGCTCTGACCAGTCGTTCGACCGCTTTCGGCATGTCGGCGAGGAGTAGCGGATCGTCGGCGTCGCGGCAGATTCCACCGAGGAAGTCGGCGCACAGGTCGGGTGCGTCGAGGCCGCGCGCGTACATGACCTGGGCCATCGCGGGGTGGACGTCTTTGATGGCCGAGAAGAAGGTTTGCGGCGCGCGCGGAACGGTACGCCAGATGTACTTCAGCCCCCGACGCTCGCCCATCCCGTCACTCGCGATACTAACCGGAGCGAGCGTGGTAGAACAAGTTTTCTGCCGGTTATCATGGGCGATGATGAGTCTGCGTTTCGCGCTACTGGCCAGCCTGACGATCGTGGCACTCGGCATTGCCGGCGTGAGCTATGCCCACTCGGATGGCGGATCGGCGTTTGGGAATGTGAGCGGGCCTGGACAGGCGGTGCCACAGCCGGCGGCGCAGTGTCCGCAGACACTGGCGTGCACCTATGCCGAACACAATTTCCTGCCGGCGGGGTACCGCGTGCAATCGCTGCAGGTGTGTGGGGCGAACTGTACGACTCAGTACTGGGTCGCCTCGCTGGCGGACGGACACCAGCTGCTGCAGATCGACCCCGTACGCGGGGGCGGAATTCTGGCCGTCATGCCTCCGACCAACGCAGGTCAGCCGTCGCTGCGAGTGGTGATGGCGATGTACGCGCCAAGCGACCCGGCGTGCTGTCCGTCGGCGTTTTCGGATACGACATATGTGTGGGATGCGGCCAGCAGCAGCCTCGCCGCGGGTGAGCCGGTTCTCACGCCAGCCGATCAGTTCCCGGGCTACGACGCGACGCGTCAGGAGCTGGCGTCCGAGGGCTGGATCGTCACCAACATCTGAACCCTTCCAGGGTCGGTACAGACCAGTCGGTATGTTCGCTTATGGCGGCGCCGGTCGCGTCGTCGGACCGACCAGTCGGTATGGTGCGGCGACACGCGACAGCGCCTGAGCGTCGACGTTGTACGCTTCGCGGTATGCCGATCGTGCCCGCCGAACGCATGGGCCACATCGGGCAAGAGACCGCTTTCGAGGTGCTCGTCCGCGCTCGCGCGCTCGAGGCGCAGGGCAAGAGCGTGGTCCACCTCGAGATCGGCGAGCCCGATTTCGATACGCCGGGCCATATCGTCTCGGCAGGCCAGCAGGCGCTCGAAGCTGGCTACACCCACTACGGCCCGGGCGCGGGCCTGCCCGAGCTGCGCCAGGCCGTCTGTCGGTATCTCGCCAAGTGGCGGGGCATCGACGTCGAGCCGGATCGCGTGATCATCACACCGGGCGGCAAGCCGGTCATGTTCTTCGCCATTCTGGCCATGGTCAATCCGGGCGACGAAGTGCTGTATCCCGACCCCGGGTTCCCCATCTACGAGAGCATGGTCCGTTTCGTGGGCGGCACAGCCGTCCCGATGCCGCTGCGCGAGGAGCGTCGTTTCCGCTTCGACCTGGACGAGTTTCGAAGTCTGATCAGCGACAAGACCAGGCTGATCATCATCAACTCACCACACAATCCGACCGGCGGCGTCCTGACCAACGCCGACCTGATCGCGATCGCCGAGGTCGCCCGCGAACGGGACATCGTCGTCCTGTCGGACGAGATTTACTCGCGCATCCAGTACATCGGCGAGCACGAGTCGATCGCGACCTACCCCGGCATGCTCGATCGCACGATCATCCTCGACGGCTGGTCCAAGACGTGGGCAATGACTGGCTGGCGGCTCGGCTTCGGCGTCTTTCCACGCGAACTGGTGCCCCACGTCGAACGCTTGATTTCCAACTCGGTGAGCTGCACAGCCAGCTTCGCGCAGCAGGCGGCGATCGCGGCGCTGGAAGGCCCGGACGACCCGGTCGACGCGATGCTCGACGAATTTCGTCGACGCCGCACGGCTATCGTCGCGGGCTTGAACGCCTTGCCTGGCGTGCGCTGTCTGGAGCCCGACGGCGCGTTCTACGCGTTTCCGAACATCATGGAGACCGGCTACTCGAGCCGAGAGCTGGCCGATTTGCTGCTCCAGGACGCGGGCGTGGCGTGTCTGTCGGGCACCGCGTTCGGCAGCCACGGCGAGGGCTATCTGCGCTTCAGCTACGCGAACTCGCTCGAGAACATTGAGCTGGCGCTGCAGCGCATGCAGGCGCTGCTCGAACGGGCACCCGTGGCGCGAACCTCTTCTTAGACCGGCGGCCGCCTGGTGTGCCAGTCCGTCGCGGACTCGTACGCGGCGGCAACACGCAGGAGAAGAGACTCCTCGAACGGCGGCGCCATCAGCTGAAGACCCACGGGTAGACCGTCAGAAAAGCCGCACGGGATGCTGATGGCAGGCGCGCCTGTCAGGTTGCAGGGCACGGTGGCGCGATTGGCGATCGCACGCGGC
>JAFAPL010000639.1 GCA_019247135.1 Chloroflexota bacterium
GTAGACAGGTTCGCTCCTGCATCAGCCCACTGGAAGTGACCTAGCACAGCCTCGTAGGTGCGTCTTTGGCTTACCAAGGTGCGTCTTTCTGTGCCTTGCAGGCACACCATGGCCAAAGGTGTGCCGCGCCAACAGGCCAGGCGGCTAGCCGCTCACGTCGGCGACGGCGCGTGGTCTCCTGCGCCCAGCGCCAGCAGAGCCACGCGCTGTGCATCGCTTATGCCGGTCAGACCCGTGATGTCCAGTCGCTCGTAGCGGCGTTCGGCGCGCAGCGTGTGGAGACACGTGCGGCTGCTGACGTCCCACACTCTTATGGTTGCGTCGAAGCTACCAGTGGCCAGCAGGCGACCATCGGCTGACAACGCCACGCCCGGCACTCCGCCAGTATGGCCCAGCAGCGTCGCGGCGGGTCCCGCTGCTCGAGTGTGCCAGAGCCGCACCGTCCCATCCGTACCGCCGATGGCCAGCAGGCGGCCGTCGGCGGACAGCGCGATGCCGAGGACTCCGCCGGTGTCGCTCTCAAGCGTGGCGAGGGTTGCACCCGTAGCTGTGTCCCACACGCGGACTGTGCCATCCACACCCCCGCTCGCCACCACGCCGCCGTCGGCAGACATCGCTAAGGCCCAGACCTCGCCGGAGTGGCCCTCCAGGATCGAAAGGAGACGTCCGCTGCGGGTGTCCCACACGCGCACGGTTCTATCTGCACCGCCACTGGCCAGGACATAACCCTCCGCGGACAGCCGCACGCTGCGGACCTCACCAGCGTGCCCGCGCAGCGTCTGCATGAGACGTCGCCGGCCGGCTTCCCAGACGCGTAGTGTCCCGTCCGTACCGCCACTGGCCAGCAACTCACCATTTGCGGACAGCGCCACGCTGCGGACTCCGCCGGTGTGCCCGTGCAGCGTCGCCACAGCCTCTCTCGTACGCGCCTTCCAGACCCGTACCGTCCCGTCGCCACCGCCACTTGCCAGAAGGTCGCCGTTGTCTGCGAGCTCCACGCTCAACACTTCACCCATGTGCCCCTGCACAGCGGCGATGTGACGTCCGATGGTGGCGTCCCAGAGACGCAGCAGGCCGTCCGTGCCAACACTGGCCAGCAGCCGACCATCGGCTGCCAAGGCAACGTCGCGGATCATACCGGTGTGGCCTTGGAGCGTGGCAACCGGACGCGCCGTGCTGGTGTCCCACAGCTTCAACGTCCCATTCGTATGTCCGGTGGCCAGCATTTGACCGTCGGCGGATAGCACCGCCGCCCAAACCCCGCCAGCGCGGGTCTGCAGAATCGCCAGCGGCTCTCCGGTCCTTGTTTGCCACAGCCGCAGCCTGCCATCGGTCCCCCCGCTGGCGAGCAGGTAGCTATCGCCGGACAGCGCCACACCCCAGACCTCGCCAGTGTGGCCCTGCAGGATGAGCCCGGGCCGTCCTGTTCCGGTCTCCCACAGCCGCACCGTCCCGTTCGTATCGCCCATGGCAAGGATCTGGCCGTCGCCGGCCAGTGCGACACTGCGCACGCCCCCAGTGTTGTCCTGGAGGGCCGGCAATGGCTCTCCCGTGCTTGCGTCCCACAAGCGCACGATTCCCTCCGTACCGACGCTTGCAAGCACGCGACCATCGGCGGACAGCGCCAAGCGCCAAACTCCGCCCGTATGGCCCTGGATGGTGGCCGAGGGGCGGCCGTTGCGTGTCTGCCAGAGCCGCACCGTACCATCCGTACCTCCGCTGGCCAGCAGTCGACCATCGGCAGACATGGCGACACTGCGGACGACACCGATGTGCCCCGGCAGCGATGCGAGACGTTCTCCCGTGCTGGTATCCCACAGCCGCACCACGCCATCGGTGCCACCGTTCGCCATCAGCCGGCCGTCCGCGGAGAGGGCCACGCCCCAAACTGCGCCGGTGTGAGCATCCACGACCAGAAGCGGCGTGCGGTCAGCAGCTCGCCAGAGCCAGATCTGTCCCGTCGAGGTTCCTGCCGCCAGAACGGAACAGTCCGCACTGAGGGCGATCGATCCTGGAAAGGCGAACCCTTCAGCCAACACCGTGTCAGCAATGTGGGCGCCAGCCAAACTCGCATCCTGCGCCTCCACTTCCGCCAGGTAGGCTTGTCGTATCGTCAGGCGCGAAAGGTCCACTCCGCGCAGGTCCCCGCGCAGTAGCCGCAGGAGATTGACCACGCCGCCAGGCCCAAAGCCTTGCTCATCGTGCGGGCGGTCGCGCCACGCATCAAGCAGAGTGACCAGGCGCGTCTGAGTCTCGTAGGCGCCGTCTTGATCGTTTAGCCGCTGGAGGATGGGCGCACCAATCAAGCGCTCCTGAGCTTGCCGAACATATTCCTGTGCTTGGGCTTGCATCAGCGGTTGCTCCAGCATGAGCAGGGGCTGACCGCGTCGAATCTCCTCGCAGACGTCGTCTACCAGACGATCTGTTACGTACTCCAGCACGACCGATTGCAGCGTGAACGCCGCTCCGTGCATCTCCGAGCGCTCGACCAGCGAGCGTCGCCGCAACGCCTCAAGTGCTTCGAGCACCGCCGCGCGGCCAACGCCCGGACCCACGCCCGAGAGCAGACGCTTCAAGCTCATTGGTTCGCGCTCGACCGCGAGTAGCCGCAACACCTGCTGCTCGGGCAGCGAGCTGCGCTCGACTTGATCGCGAAGTAACCGCCGGATGCTTCCGAATAGGCTGCTCGCCTCCGCGTCCTCGAGATACGCG
>JAFAPL010000653.1 GCA_019247135.1 Chloroflexota bacterium
GCCCATCAAGGCGTGCTTCTCGATGAGCGCCTCGGCCACGGCGACGACCGCCGGACGATTTTCCTCGATCAGCATCTTCACGCGCTTGAAGTTGACGTCGAGCAGACGATCGACCTCGCGCCCGCCGGTCGGCGCACCTCCACCCAGAGGCGACAAGGACAGCCCACCGCCGTACGACACGAGCGAGCCGTTCATGCCCAGCATCTTGACCATGTATTCCGCGATCCGCGTCGCGTTCGCCAGGTCACCTGAGGCGCCGGCCATCTCCTCGCCGGGGCCGAGGAATATCTGCTCCGACGCGCGGCTGGCCAGCGAGATCTGCATATGCGCCAGCAGCTCGTCTTTCGTCTGCGTGTGAATCTCTTCGACGGGCTTGGTGGACACGAGAGCGGCCGCCCCGATGTCGTGGCGGGCCTCGATGGTCGCCCGAGCGACGCGTTCGCGTTTGAGCAGCTTGACCGCCGCGACCGCGTGACCTGCCTCATGGTAGGCAAGGCGCCGCTTGTCGGCGTGCGTCATGCCGATGACGGGCACCCGCATACCCCATTCGTACGTCTCGAGAGCCCAGCGGAAGTCGTCGTAGTCGATCGCGTCGCGTCCGTTCCAGACGGCGTGGACAACCGCCTCGTTCACGATGTGCTTGACCTGCACTGGCGTGTAGTTGACCGTCTCGGCCACCATCTGCTCGATCGGCAGATCGAGGTGCTTGACCTTCGAGAGGTAGTACTCGAACACCTCGCGGCGACCGTCGTACGAGGGTGCACCGACCCGCAGCTGGCGATCGAAGCGGCCAGGCCGCAGCAACGCCTGGTCGAGCACTGAGACGAGGTTGGTCGCGGCAATGGTGAGTACGGGCGGCTGCTCGGACTTGCCTTTGCGCATGCCGAACAAGCGCAGCAGTCTGTCTTTCCAGCCGTCTTTGGGCAGCGGATCCATCTGGTTGAGCAGCTCGTTCAGCGCACCCGCGCCACCGCCCATCATGCCGCCCATCATGCCCATCGCGTTGCTGGCGCCTGAGCGCGATTGGCCGATGGCGTCGATTTCGTCGATGAACAGGATGCACGCGCCGTGCTTGCGTGCCAGCTTGCGCGCCTTGTTGTAGAGGCTCATGACGCGCAGCGTGTCCATGCCCCAGAACATGCCGCGGATGCTCGGTGCGGACATGTAGCCAAATGGCAGCTGTGCCTCGGTTGCAATCGCCTGGCCGAGGTAGCTCTTGCCCGTGCCTGGCGGGCCTTCGAGCAACAGACCGCGGATCGGCTGACCGCCCATCTGCTTGAAGCGTTTGACGCCCTTGAGCAGCGTCACCACCTGGCGCGCGGACTCCAGGACCTCGGGATTGCCCTTGTAGTCCTTGAAGCCGACGCCGGTCTCACCTGGCATGAGCCAGTAGATGCGCGGGCGTCCGATGAACCAGAACAGGACGATGAACTGGAAGATCATCATGAACGCCACGTACAGCAGCTGGAAGACGAGGTACAGGCCGGTGGTGATGAACGGCCCTACCTGATCCCACTGGGGGATGACGAAGGCGAAGGCGACGAACGCCAGGAGGCCGATGATGAACAGCGTCCTCAGCAGTGCGCCTATGCGTCCGAGCGCACGATCGATCTTCCGATCGAGCTCGTCGTGCTCGTCTATTCCGAGATCTCTTTCGAGCGCCCGATCAGAGTTCATGCGCTTCTCCTTCGACGATTGCGGCGTGCCATTCCTACACGGGACAGCGTACTCAACTGCCTACTGCACTTTCGCGATTTTGCCATCGCGGTCCAACGTGAACATATACGGCTGGTAATCGAGGTCGGACTTGTTTTGTTGTTTGATGCCGACCAGATAGAACTGCATGCTCGTGCCGTCCGGCATCGATTTGCCACCGATGTACGAAGCGTCGGCCAGCTGAATGCCCTGGTCTTTGGCCGTCTGCATTTGCCGTTGCAGGTCGTCCACGGACCCACCCTGGCTGGTAAGGCGCGCCTGGGCGTCCGAATCCAGGCTGCTCCACACGAGGTTCGCGTTGTAGTCGCGGTTCCCGCGCAGGTAGTCCTCAGTCGCGGTGGGCGCTTGCTGACCCTTGAGCTGCGGCGCTCCCGGAATTGAGGGCAGGAGCATCGGCGCGAGCAGCACGACTGCGACGACCACCAGGAGTGCTGCCAGCCAGCCAAACAGCGTAGCGGGGTGCAACACAAAATGGCGGATGATGCGCCGCAGCACTAGTCCCAAGCCCCCGAGCGGTGTGTCCTCGTGTTGGTTACCTTCCTGGCCTTCCTGAACAACGACCCAACGGCGCTCATCCGCACGCGCCGCTGCTTCAAAAGTACAGAGCCGGCCAGAGGTTACCGTGTGGTCGGGCGCGCAACAACTTATTGCGTAAGCTGAGTCTAACGCATGTCGAACTGGTGCTGGCGCACAGTTCAAATGGACCTTCTCCATGGCTGATTCAGCACGCCGCAGACTGCGCGTCGGGGTGCTCTTCGGCGGGCGCTCGGGCGAACATGAAGTGTCGCTTCATTCGGCGCGCGCGGTGATGGCCGCGCTTCGCGAGGCGGGACACGAGGTCGTGCCCATCGGCATCAGCAAGATGGGTCAGTGGCTCGTCGGTGGCGACCCACTGCATGCCTTGAGCGCCGGAACACTGGCTGGCGAGCAACCCGTCACGATGCTGCCCGAGCCGGGCCGCACAGGCCTGGTGCCGCTCGAACAGCGCGAGGACGCGCTCGAGCCCCTGCGGACGGATGCGCCGGTTGGCTCGCTTGACGTGCTCTTTCCTGTTCTGCACGGGACCTATGGCGAGGACGGAACAGTTCAGGGACTGTTCGAGCTTGCGGCGGTGCCGTACGCGGGCTCAGGCGTGCTCGGCTCGGCTCTGGGGATGGACAAGGTGGTGCAGAAGACGCTCTGGCGTGGCTTGGGCCTGCCCGTGACGGATTTCCTGAGCGTCAGCCGTCGTGAGCTACGCGCTTCCGCGGAGGCTGTCGTAGCGCGCGTCGAGACGTCGCTCGGGTATCCATGCTTTACCAAGCCGGCCAATCTCGGTTCGAGCGTCGGCGTCAGCAAGGCACACAGTCGCGCTGAGCTCCACGTCGGACTGGAAGAAGCCGCGCGCTACGACGCCAAATTGCTGATCGAGCGCGGCATCGATGCGCGCGAGCTGGAGTGCGGGGTCCTCGGCAATGACGATCCGCAGGCTTCGGTGGTGGGTGAGATCTTGCCCGCTGGTGATTTCTACGACTACCGAGCCAAATACCTCGACACCGGCTCGCGCGCAATCATCCCCGCGGACGTTTCGCACGAAATCGCCGAACAAGTGCGACAGTTGGCCGTGACTGCCTTTTCCGCCGTCGATGCGACCGGACTGGCGCGCGTCGACTTCTTCCTCGAGCGCGGCACCGATCGGCTCTATGTGAACGAGATCAACACGATGCCTGGCTTTACCGAGATCAGCATGTATCCCAAGCTCTGGGAAGCGAGCGGCGTCACGTTCTCGGAGCTGGTCTCGCGTATCACGGCCCTGGCCGTTGAGCGCTTCGAAGAACGCGCTCACAACGAAACGAGCTACCGCCCCGACGCATGACGCTCCGCGTGCTGTTGGCGGGAGGCGGCTCGGGCGGATCCGCTACGCCAGTGCTGGCCGTTGCGCAGGCGCTACGCCGCGCGGTCGATGACGTCGACTTTCTGTACGTCGGCACACGCGGCGGACCAGAGGCGGCCTTGGCCTCGGCCGAAGGCATTCCCTTCGCCGGGGTCACCACCGGCAAGCTGCGGCGATACTGGGACTTGCAAAACTTCGCCGACCCGCCCCGCGTGCTGGTTGGCATCGGCGAGGCGTATGCGCTCGTGCGCAGCTTCAGACCAGATGTGGCGTTTGCCGCCGGCGGGTTCGGCGCGGTACCGCCAATCATCGCCGCCCGCCTGGCCGGCGCACGCACGCTCATCCATCAGCAGGATGTCGAACCGGGCCTCGCGAATCGGCTGCTCGTGCCGTTCGCGCACCGCATTACGGTGTCATTGCCGTCGTCGCTGGCCCATTTTCCGCGCGGCCGCACTGTTGTCAGCGGCAATCCTCTCCGCGAAGCCATTCTCAATGCTGAGGCTGGGCGGGCCATAGCGGCGCTCGAGCTCGAGCCGTCAGTGCCGCTCGTCGTCGCGACCGGTGGTGGTACGGGTGCGCTGAGCCTGAATCGCATCGTCGCCGGAGCGGCGCCGCGCCTGATCGAACGTGCGCAAATCGTCCATCTCACGGGCCGCGGCCGCGGCGTTGACGCTCAAACGACGTCTACGCGCTATAGAGCGGTCGAGTTTCTGGTTGACGAGATGCCTGACGTGCTCGCGGCGGCATCCGTTGTGGTGACCCGCGCGGGCATGGGCACGTTGACCGAGCTGGCGGCGCTGGCAAAAGCCGCGATCGTGGTGCCACTGCCTGGATCACACCAGTGGGCAAATGCGCGTGCATTCGCGCGAGCTGGTGCCATTGAGGTTGCCGATCAGACTGCGCTATCAGCAGACGTACTGGCCGGGCGGGTGCTCGCGCTGCTCGCCGATACACCGCGCCGCGAACAACTCGGGCGCGCGCTTGCGGCAACCATGCCGCGCGACGCGGCGGCGCGGATCGCGGCCGAGCTGCTCGCGATCACTTAGTAGCGCCGCGACTACTCTCAGCGCGAGGCGTGGTCCCGTTCCACGATGCCGGCTCTGGCTTGTGCGAAGACTACTTTGCGGCGCAAGGTATCTGGCGGTACACTGCTGGCGTGGACGCGAGCGACCGGGACTGGCTGGCCCAGGCCCGCCGCGGCGTTGTCGAGCTGTGCGTCCTGTTGCTCCTCGACCATGAGCCTACGTATGGCTATCAGCTGGGTGCCGCGCTGCGCGCCTGGCAGCCGCTGGCCGCTCCCGAAGGCACGCTGTACCCGCTGCTGCACCGTTTGACTCGCCAGGGCGTCCTCGACATCGTGTGGCGAGAAGGTGACGCGGGCCCTCCCCGCAAGTACTACCGCCTCACCGACTCGGGCAGGCAGCTGCTTGAAGCCCAACTGACCGAGTGGCACGAGCTCACGCGCGCGGTCGCCGAGCTGCGCGACCGCAACAACGACGAGGACAAGGGGGTCCCCGATGGATCGCGACGCAATCTCACGTTATCTGAGCGAACTGCGGCGGCACCTGGCGCGACTGCCGCACGCTGAGCGCGACGACGCCGTCCGAGAGATCGACAGCCACATCGCCGACGCCTGCGCCGACGGTATGCCCGTCGTGGCCGTACTCGCCCGCCTCGGCGACCCGGCGTTGCTCGGCCGTGCGTACGAGTCGGACTACTTTTTCCAGCTGCAGCTCGAACAGCCGCTGCCCGATGATTTCGGCCCTGCCGAGTCAGACGACGAGCGCGGGCGGGTCGTACGCATCGTCGGGCCCGTGGTGGACGTCCAGTTCGCGCCCTTGCATGCGCCAGAGATCCACGAGGCGCTCGAGATCGAGCTCGAGGACGGCTCGGTGCTCGTGCTCGAGGTGCAGCAGTTGCTTGGCAACAACCTGGTGCGCACGGTCGCGATGGGCACGACAGATGGGCTTTCGCGCGGTGTACGGGTCCATTCGACGGGTGGGCCGATCAGCGTACCTGTTGGCGAACCTACTCTTGGTCGCGTGCTCGACGTGCTCGGCCACCCGATTGACGCGCGAGGGCCGATCGACGCTGGGGAGCATCGGCCGATCCATCGTCCCGCGCCGCGACTGACGGACCAGACGGTGGCCCCGCGGATGTTCGAGACGGGCATCAAGGTCATCGACCTGATCGCGCCGTTCCCGAAAGGCGGAAAGGTTGGCATCCTGGGCGGGGCCGGTGTCGGCAAGACGATCATCATCCAGGAGCTGATTCGGAACGTCGCGACCGAACATGGCGGCTACTCGGTGTTCACCGGAGTGGGTGAGCGCACACGCGAAGGCAACGAGCTCTACAACGATCTGCTCGAGCGGCAGATTCTGGACAAGGTCGCGCTCGTGTTCGGCCAGATGAACGAGCCGCCGGGTGCGCGCCAGCGCGTCGCGCTCACCGGCGTGACACTCGCCGAATTCTTCCGCGATCAGGGTCGCGACGTGTTGTTGTTCATCGACAACATCTTCCGTTTCACCCAGGCAGGTGCTGAAGTGTCCGCGCTACTGGGCCGCTTGCCGAGCGCGGTCGGTTATCAGCCCACCCTGGCCAACGAGATGGGCGAGCTGCAGGAGCGGATCACCTCGACACGCGACGGCTCGATCACGTCCCTGCAAGCCGTGTTCGTTCCGGCCGACGATTTCACCGACCCCGCGCCCGCGGCGACGTTCGCTCACCTCGACGCGGTGATCAGCCTCGAGCGGTCGATCATGGAGCGCGGCATCTTCCCGGCCGTCGATCCGCTTTCATCCACGAGTCGGATTCTCAACCGCGCGGTGGTCGGCGACGAGCACTACGAGGTCGCGCGGGAAGTGCAGCGCGTGTTGCAGCGCAGCAAGGAGCTCCAGGAGATCATCGCCATCCTCGGGATGGACGAGCTCTCAGAGGATGACCGCCAGCTGGTCTTCCGCGCGCGTCGCCTCGAACGCTTCCTGAGTCAGCCCATGTTCGTGGCCGAGGTGTTTACTGGACTGCCCGGACAGTACGTGCCCGTGGGCGAAACGATCAGAGGTGCTCGGGAGATTCTCGACGGGCGCTGGGATCACTTGCCCGAGTCGGCCTTCCTGTTCGTCGGCCCGATCGACGAAGCCGCCACCAAAGCCGGCGGCCTCGTTGCCGCATAGCACGAGACGTTTTATCGCGGGCTGCCGCTCGACCGAGCCCGAGATATCAACTTGGCAAGTTGAACAATCTGCATGCAATAGCGGCAGCCCGCGATCACGACTTACCTCGGAAGAATGTCGCGGGCCAACAGCACGAGGCGTTTCACGCAGGCTGCCGCTCGACCGAGCCATACAACTCAACTTGGCAAGTTGAACACTCTGCAAGCGATAGCGACAGCCCGCGACTGAAACTTTCGGCTACCGCTCGATCCAGTCAGAGATATCAACTTGCCAAGTTGAACCATATGGAAGAAATAGCGCCAGCCGCGAGTGAAACTTGCCGTTGCAAGAAAGGTCCGAACCGACCAAGGGCGCTAGCCGTCTTCGGCCTGGCGTATATCGATGCGGAGCCC
>JAFAPL010000655.1 GCA_019247135.1 Chloroflexota bacterium
AGCCGTGTACCGGATTGGTGGTTCTTGGGCGTGCTGCTCGCGGCGGGGTCCCTGTGGGCCTGCTCCGCCGTTTTCCGCGCCGTCACGCTGGCGCTCAATGTGATGTACGAGGGACACGACGACCGGTCACTCGTGGCCGGACTGGCAGTCTCGGTCCTATTCGCTTTGGGAAGTGCAGCCGCTTGGCTGATCCTCTTTGTTGTCGGCGAGAGTGTGGCTCGCGCGCCCGCGGGTGTGTCCAGTCAAGCACCCGGACCCGTGTGAGCCGTGGTCATGCTGTTGGGAGCTTTCGTGTTCTGCGCGACGGTCTACAGGCTGGTGCCGTGTGATCGGCGAGCATTTCGCGCCATCGTCCCCGGAGCAGTCTGCGCCGCCGCATGCTGGTTCGTGTTTTCGCTGGTGTTTGAATTCGTGATGAATAGATTTGGTCAGTTCCTGGTTGACCCACTGTATGGGTGGTTCACCGGACTGTTCGGCCTGGTGCTGTACCTGTACTGGTCGGCGTACATCTTCCTGGTCGGTGCGGAGGTGAACCACGCCATCGAGGCAAGCGACGGCTGAGCGGACATCCGGCATCCCTCCGATTTCACGATCTCAAGTGGACTTCAGTTACCGTCAACGCAAGAGGCAGGTTCAACTGCGAGTCTTGTGGTGCGGCACTTGCGGCACGGATGTGGAGGAGTAACGGGCACTTGCTCGTCGCGGATCACCCACTGCATCGTGGGCGCCGACTTCGATGCCACGTTTTTTGAAGGGCAACCGCTTCGCTCGCACGCGAGTGGGCGTGGCCGAGGATGACCCCGTATCCGCGTCGGCGCGCTTCACTGGTGATCGCCTCAATCATCAACGCGAAGAACGGGTCCGACACATCGCGGACGATCAGGCCGAGGAGCGCCGAACGCGCGCCACGCAAGGCGCGCGCGAGCGGGTTTGGGGTATAGCCGAGATCGGCGACCACTTTGAGGACGCGTTCGCGGGTGTCGGCGGCGATGGGGACGCGAAAATCGGCGCCGCTCAGAATGCGGGAGACGGTGCTCGGCGAAACGCCCGCAATGGCCGAGATCTGGCGCATGGTGGGGCGACCCCGCATGGCGTCAGACTATCAGCGCAATCGATTGCCGTCAAACACCGTAGCGCTCGGAAACGCACGCAAACGGTGATCGGCAATGCATTGACAGCAAACGATTGCATTGTTTAGGCTGGTGCCAGGAGGTTCTCGGATGTCCACCCCGTTGCTGCCGCTGTCCGTCCACGACGACCGCATCGTCGACTCCAGTGGCACGCTCGTCCGCCTGCGCGGACCATGCATCGGCGGTTGGATGAACATGGAGGACTTCATCACCGGTCACCCAGGCCCCGAGCACGGCCTGCGCGCTAGCCTCACCGACGTCCTCGGCCTCGCACGCGCCACGTTCTTTATCGAACGCTTGCTCGACTACTTCTTCGCGGAGGATGACGTCCGCTTCCTCGCCTCGGTTGGTGCGAGCGTCGTCCGCATCGCGCTGAACTATCGCCACTTCGAGCACGACGCGACGCCGTTCGAGTACCTGGAGTCCGGTTTCCAGCGACTCGATCAGGCCGTGCGCTGGTGTGCCAAGCACGGCCTGTACGTCATTCTGGACCTGCACGCGGTGCAGGGGTGGCAGAACTCGGATTGGCACAGTGATAACGCCAATCGTGTATCGCTCTTCTGGGATCACGCCCAGTTCCAGGACCGCTTCCTAGCGCTGTGGGTCGAATTGGCGCGACGCTACCGTGGCAACGCGGTCATCGCTGGCTACAACGTCATGAACGAGCCCGCCAGCAACAGCCCTCGCGGTCGGTTCAGTGACACGCACCGCCCGCGCTGGGACGTGATCAATCGGGTGTATCGGCGCGTGGTCGAGGCCATTCGCCAGGTGGACCCGGACCACGTCATTTTTCTGGAGGGCGACTACTACAGCCGGCTGTTCAGCGGCCTGGATGCTCCATTCGCCGCGAACCTGGTGTACAGCAGCCACA
>JAFAPL010001045.1 GCA_019247135.1 Chloroflexota bacterium
AATACCGCCGCTCACCGAGCCGCTGCGCTGCTACCAACAGCAGCCTCGAGTCGGCAGGATTCCCCTTATAAGGCCCGGTATTAAGGTTCGTGTGTTGAACTAAGCCGTTTCCTCGCGGGAACGACTCGTCTGCAAAGCCGAACGTGCGAGTTTCCCAGCATTCGGCTCCTCAGTCTCGCGGTTCTTGGCATGAACACCGTATTCGTGTCGACGAGTTGCTGACCCGTCGAGCGCCGATTTCTGATCGTGGCAGTGCCGATGCAGGAGCTGCAAATTGGTCAGGTCAGTTTTGCCGTTGAAAACTCGCGGGCGGATGTGATCGACCTCGATCGCAGCCCTATCTAGAAAGAGTGATCCACACCAGGCGCATCTTCCATGCTGTCGTTTGAGCAGGATCGCCAGCCTGCCCACTGTCAGCGGGTGCTGACGCAGACGTTGGGACCAGTAGACGAGATCACCGTTGTATGGGCTGGCGGTGCCGCGCACTTTCACATGACGCTGGATGGGTGTATCCGCATGGTGGACCAAGCGCAGACCGGCCGATGTTGCGAACTCCAGTCGACCCGATTCGCCCCGGTGCCAGTACTTGTTGAACACCCATTTCCAACTCTTCTGACCGTGACGGCGGCCAGCCCAATGTCTTAGCGTACTCAGCAGGTGGTAGTCGCATGAGGCGAAGATCGCTTTGGCGACAACTGTGCGGTAGTACGCCGCCCAACCTCGAACGATCGGGTTGAGCGCGATCAGCAATGCCGTTTGCGAAGCGGCCTTGTGACCACGCACTACGGCTCGAAGTGCCTGATGATGATGCTTGACGGCTTCGGTACTGGGCTTGATGAGCAGCTTGTGCGAGCGCAGCAATCGTCCGTCACGTCGGCGCCGGGTTTTGCCGGTCGCGTAGTGACGGATCGAAAAACCGAGGAAGTCGAACCCGACGCGCCCATCGATGGCGTGCAAGGTGTGACCGATCCGCGTCTTACTCGCCTTGAGCTGCAACCCGATTCCGCTCAACCATGCTTCAGCAAGCTGCTGCGCTCGTTCGACTCCGGCACGCGTCGGATGCAGCACCACGAAATCATCCGCGTAGACGACCACGTGTGGACGGTCGTCGTTGCGGAAGGCACTCGTGATCGCCGTTTCCAACCCGTGCAGCGCGATTAGCGCGAGCAACGGTGACACGACGCCACCTTGCGGGCTACCCCGCTCAGTTGGTTGCCAGTCTCCGTCAGCCAACACGCCCGCCTGCAGCCAACCTTTGATGGTTCGCCTCAGCTTCGGGTACGTGGCCAGTTTGTTGAGAAGGGGGGAGTGTGTGATGTTGTCAAAGCACCCCTGGATATCTGCGTCGAGAACGTACTTGTCCTTGAAGCACAGCATCTGGAACAACGCTCCAATGGCATCGTGCACCGAGCGTCCGGGACGAAAGCCGTACGTGTTCGGCTCAAGTCTGGCCTCCCATTCTGGCTCGAGGGCCAGCTTGACCAGGGCCTGATGAGCGCGGTCGAGCATGACGGGGATGCCTAACGGCCGTTTCTCCGTCTTGCCCGGCTTCGGTATCCAGACCCGTCGGGTCGGCCGTGGTTTGATCGCGTCGGGCTGACCAAGTAGGCCAACCAGGCGCATACGCTGCGCGGGTGGCACGGCTTTGACGCCGTCCACACCGGCCGTGTTCTTGCCCTGGTTGTCCTGGGTCACCCGCCGCACCGCCAAACACCGAGCAGCCTCCGATTTCATCAAGAGGCGTTGCAAGCTGTGGACTGCCTGGAGGCTGCCACGTTCCGAGGCTCGGAAGATGCGCGTTTGCAGGCGGTACACCACCCTCTCCAGCTTGCGCCAGGGAAGCTGGGCCCAGTCTTCGATTGGCTGTGTGGCCATCGCGTCCGTTGCCTTCCCGCTACTGACTCCTCTTCCATCCGCGCGACCGTGCCTGCGTCTGCGTATCGCGAGCGTTACCTCGCGCATTGGCTTTTCAGGCAATCCTCTCCGCGTCGGGCATACGGCCTGGTCGCCTGCTCAGCGTATCGACCACCACTGAGAGCACCATCGCGGTTTCCCCCGTTCCGACT
>JAFAPL010000673.1 GCA_019247135.1 Chloroflexota bacterium
CTCGGCCGTGCGCGCGGCGGTGATGCTCGCGCTGTCCGAGCTGGCGCGGTTGAGCGGTCGCATGCCCGACCCGCTCACCGCCCTCGTGCTGGCGGTCGCGCTCATGGGACTGGCAGACCCGCGCGTGCTCTTCGACGTGGGCATGCAGTTGAGCGCCTCGGCCACGCTCGGCATCATCCTGCTCTGGCCTTCGTTCAGACGGGCGCTGCGCAGTCTGCCGCGCTGGATCGCGGAGCCCGGCGGACTCACGCTCGCCGTCAGTCTCGCCACCCTACCTGTGAATCTCACCGTCTTCGACCAGGTGTCGCTGGTCTCGCCGCTCGCGCATGTCGTTGCCATGCCGCTGGTGCCGCTGGTCATGTGCACCGCGGCGCTGCTCGCCCTGATCGGCTCGATCACGCCGGGCAGTGGTCTCGAGAACATCGCCGCGCACGCGGCCTGGGTGGCCAGCTGGCTGCTCACACAGGTGGTCAGCCTCTTTGGCGGTCTGCCCGGCGCGGCGATCAGCACCGGCAATCTCGCACCCGCGACGGCGATCGGGCTCGCGTGCGCCATTCTCGCCTTCGCGGTCTGGCAACAGCCGGACCTCGCCGCGCTGCGTGCACGCTCGCGGCCGTATCACGCTCCATTTCTCACAGGCGCAACTGCGCTGCTCAGCGTGTGCGTGATCTTGCTGACGCGACCTGACGGGCAGCTGCACGTCCAATTGCTCAGCCACACCACCTCGGGCGAGGCCGTCTTCATCCGAGGACCGACTGGTCAGACGGCACTCGTGGTCGTCGGTCGCGTCAACGGCGTCGCAGTGCTCAGCGAACTGCAAGCAACGCTCCCGGTGTGGGAGCATGGCATCGACACGCTGGTCGTACTCGACCCAGCAGCGGACTCGGGCGTCGGATCAGTCGTCGAGCGCTATCCCGCTCGACAAGTCGTCAACACTGAAACGGATGTCGCCCTCGGCGGAGGCGCCAGACTCGGCGTCGATCCCGCCGTTCACAGCGCAACCCTCACATCCGGCGCGAGCGTGCTGACAATCCCTGGCGGTCTCTCAGGTGAGCCCTGACCACTTCTGCAGCCAGACCAGGATGAGCAGGTTCAGGACGATCACGATGAACATGATCACCAGCTCCATGCCCTCGTTGACGGTCATCGGCGAGCCTCTCCGCCCTCTATTTTAGGACGACGACTTGCCCGCCGCGGCGGTCGTGGCCGGACTGGCGGTTGTGGCCGCGGTGGAATTGGTCGAGCCTGCCGACGTCGCCATCTTCGAGCTGCCGTCGAAGTACGCGCCCTCCTGGATGATCAGCGCACCAGCGTTGATTTCACCCGTCACACGACCGGTCGGACGAATTTCGCAGCGTCCGTCGCAGTAGATCTGCCCGTCCACCTGGCCCGCGACTGTGACCTGCGCCGCGGTCAGCCGCGCGGTCACGTGCGCCTTGTCCTCGACGATGATCGTCGCCTTGCTCTGGATCTCGCCCTGGACGGTGCCCAACAGGCGGATCGCGCCGTCGCTCCTGAGGGTGCCCTCGAAGGTGGTGCGCTCCCCAATCAAGCTCTCGACTTCCCCCGAGTCCGAAACGACGCTGCGCGTCGGTCGTGGCGAGGGCACGCCAACGTTGACGTCGCCGGCCCCAGATCGGAAGCTCGGGCCAGTGCCTTGAGAGGCGGGCGCGGGCCCCGCCGGGGGCGTCGCGGAATTGGTGGATTCGGTGGGTTCGGCCATGGGTGCATTGGGTCCCGCGTCGTCACGGTCCTTGGACAGCGCGCCACGGAAACGGGTCCACTCCTGCTCTTCGGATTTCTTGAACACAGGGCTCCTCCTCCGAGGGCTGAGCCGACTACGCCGACGCGCCCCGACGCAGTATAGGACTCTCCACGAGCACTGATAAGCGGCAGTTCGGTTGACACGTCCGACGCGGACAATAAGATGGTGATCGGGAGTACGTGAATACGGATGGATGGACCCGTCGCGGAGGCGGCGACGCAGAGTAGTACAGGCGCCCGACGTTCGCTGTCTCGGCGCGACCTGATCAAACTGTCGGGCGGGACCACGGCGGCCATTGGCGCACTCGGCGCCCTGGGCGTCAGCCTCGCGCCGTCAGTCGCTCAGGCGCGAACGCTGCGAATTCAAAACGCCCGCGCCGTGCCGACTATTTGCCCCTACTGTGCGGTTGGCTGCGGCATGATCGCGCACACGATCAATGGCCAGATCGTGAACATCGAAGGCAACCCCGATTCGCCGATCAACGAAGGTAATCTTTGCCCTAAAGGCGCCGCGAGCTATCAATTAGCGGTCAACGAAAAACGCTGGACAACGGTCAAGTACCGAGCGCCAAACTCCGATCAATGGGAAGATCGTCCGCTCGATTGGGCCATGGATCGAATCGCGCAGCTGGTCAAGCAAACGCGCGACGACACCTTCCAGGAGCGCAGCCCGGACGGACAGAAAACGCTGATGAGCACCACGGCGATCTTTTCGCTGGGTGGCGCAACCATCGACAACGAGTGGAACTATTCACATTCCAAACTGATGCGCGGCCTGGGAATCGTTCCCATCGAGAACCAGGCACGCATATGACATAGCTCGTCTGTCCCCGGTCTGGGGACCAGCTTCGGACGCGGCGCCGCGACCACGTTTTCGCGTGACGTCTCGAACTCTGACGTCATTACCATCATGGGCTCGGACATGGCTGAATGCCATCCCGTGGCCTTCCGATGGGTGATGAAGGCGAAGGAAAACGGGGCCAAGCTTATCCACATCGACCCGCGCTTTACGCGGACCTCAGCTGTCGCGGATATGTACGTGCCCATACGTGCAGGTTCGGATATCGCGTTTCTTGGTGGACTGATCAACTGGGTCATTCAGAACGATAAATACTTCAAAGACTACGTTCTGAACTACACCAATGCCTCGGTCATCATCAACGGTAACTTCCGCGACACAGAAGACCTGGCAGGCGTCTTTTCGGGTCTGAATACGCAAACCCGTGCGTATGACAACAGTAGCTGGCAATACGACCGAACCGTCATTTCAGGCAATGAGGGCGGCCGTACTGCCGACAGTGCGCGCGCCGGGACGCAAACGCAGAACCCGATCTCGCCCGGGTTCGACGCGGCCATGCAGGCCGACACTTCACAGAACTTCGACGCCCTGGTCAAAGCGCTCGTCCCGCAACGTGAACGACACGACCCGACGCTGCAGGATCCAAACTGCGTCTTCCAGATCCTCAAGCGACACTTCAGCCGATACACGCCCGAGCTCGTCGAGCAGGTCTGCGGCTGCCCGCAGGCGAGCTTCCTGCAGGTGGCGCAGACACTTGCCGACAATTCTGGCCCGGACCGAACCGGCTCGATGGCCTATGCCGTCGCCTGGACGCAGCACACCACTGGCGTCCAAATCATCCGCGCGGCGGGCATCCTGCAGCAGTTGCTGGGCAACATCGGGCGGCCGGGCGGCGGCATCCTCGCGTTGCGCGGCCACGGCAGCATCCAGGGCAGCACCGACAACCCGACGCTGTACCACTCCATCACCGGATACATGTCGCACCCGTCGATCCTCAAGCGACATGAAACGCTGAAGGAATACCTGGCCACCGAGACCACGCCGACCTCTTATTACTCCAACCAGCCGAAATTCATGGTCAGTTATCTCAAGGCCATGTATGGCAACAATGCCACCCGAGAAAACGACTATGGTTACGCCTGGCATCCTCGTATATCGGGCGACCATTCGCACATTCCGATGATGGTGAACATGGCCGATGGCAAAGTCAAAGGCATGCTTGCTATCGGACAGAACCCGGCTGTTGGTGGTCAGAACGCTGGTTTGCAACGTCGCGCACTCGCGAATCTTGATTGGCTCGTCGTTCGCGACTACTTCGAGACCGAAACGGCGTCGTTCTGGTACGCTTCACCTGAAGTAAAAAGCGGACAGCTGAATACCGCGGACATCAAGACGGAAGTCTTCTTCTTACCCGCGGCGCACAATGCCGAGGGTGAAGGCAGTTTCACCAATACTCATCGCCTGCTGCAGTGGCACGAGAAGGCGCAGGATCCGCCAGGTGACGCGCGAACCGATCTCTGGTTCACGTACCAGCTTGGAAAAAAATTGCGAGCGCTGTACGCGAACAGCACGCTGCCGCGCGATCAGGGCATCCTCAATCTGCTGTGGGACTACGAGCCGGACCCCAGCGAGGTCCAGGACTGGCGCATCAAAGACGAACCGAGCTCGCTCAAGATCTTGAAAGAGATCAACGGCTACGACGCCTCGGCCAACCATCTCAGCGGGTTCGGCGCCCTCAAAGACGACGGTACCACGACGTGCGGCAACTGGATCTACTCGGGCGCGTTCCCCGCGCCCGACCGCAACCTGACGGCCTCCAGAAAACCCGACAACTACGTCAGCCTCGGCTGGGGATTCAACTGGCCCGCGAATCGCCACATCATGTACAACCGCGCCTCCGCGCAGCCGAACGGCCAGCCCTGGAGCGATCGAAAGCGGTACGTCTGGTGGGATCCGCAGGGCGGGGCCGATCAAAAAGGCAGCTGGGTCGGGTATGACGTGCCCGACTTCACGGTCAACAAAGCCCCGGATACGCCGGCCGATGACAACGGGGTCGGGCTGAACTGGCAGTCAGGTGCAGATCCGTTCATCATGCACGCGGACGGCAAAGCCTGGCTGTTCGTCCCGACGGGGCTGGTCGACGGGCCGCTGCCAACCCACTACGAACCTGCCGAATCGCCCGTCCAGAATCCGCTGTATCCGAACCAGCAGAGCAGCCCCGTGTTCGCCTACTTCCCGCGCGACGACAATCAGCTCGCGCAGGTCGGCGATCCCCGGTATCCGTACGCGCTGACGACGTATCGACTGACCGAGCATTACCTGAGCGGCACGATGAGCCGCTGGGTGCCCTGGCTCGCCGAGCTTCAGCCGGAGTTATTCATCGAGATGAGTCCGGAGCTCGCGCGCGAGAAGGGGATCAGTAACCTGGACATGGTGCGCGTCTCGACGCCGCGCGCGAGCGTGAATGCACGCGCCCTGGTCACTGGTCGACTTCGCCCGTTCACCATCAACGGCCAGCTCGTGCATCAGGTCGGGATGCCCTGGCACTGGGGCTACAAGGGTTACGCGACTGGCGACATCGTCAACTCACTGTCCTCTCTGGTGATGGACCCGAATGTGTCGATGCACGAAGGCAAGGCCTTCGTCTGCAACGTCGAGAAGGCTTGAGACGAGGCATGCCCGAGTCATTGTTTGGCCTTCCGCCGTTAGCTCAGACACAGCCGGCCCCGAATACCACGCAACCCGGCCAGCCGGGCAGTACGACCACACAGCCCCAGCAGACTGCCAATCAGCTGCCGGCTCAGCCGCAGGTCGGCAATGCGCCCGTCCCCGGCGCGACGGTGCCAACAACGGGCACGGGCACGCCGTCGGCACCCGTGAGCTTCGCCCGCGTCCAGCCGGTCGGCTTCTTCACCGATACGAGCGTCTGTATCGGCTGCAAAGCCTGCGAGGTGGCCTGCAAAGAATGGAATCAACTGCCCGCCGAGCTCGACCCACAGC
>JAFAPL010000231.1 GCA_019247135.1 Chloroflexota bacterium
GTCGGCCGCTGCCAGTGGCCAGGGTGAAAATCTCCGAAAGCTGCAGCGTTTTGCCCGGCACTCCACGGACCTGCACCTGGCCGTTGACCAGCTCCAGGTCCTCAACGGAAGTCTCCAGTTCGGCTGACGCAATACGCAGGATCTGATCTCGCGTGTCCTCCGCTGCGCGCAATACAGCCGGAGCAATCGTGTACGTCACTTTGCTTCCGCCTGTCCCACCAACATGCGGCGCGGCGTTGGTGTCGGCGGTCGAGACGCGCACCGCGTTCGCGTCATCCAGTCCGAGGACCTCCGCGACGATCATGGCGAACGTCGTACTGGTGCCGGTCAGATCGACGGTGCCGGTGGTGAGCTGGAGGCTGCCGTCGGAATTCAATCGACACACCGCCGAGGCAGCATCGGTTGCTCCGGGCCAGCCGCCGGCGGCGAGACCAACGCCCTCGTGTGGACCGCACGCGGCGCGCTCCGACTCGTACAGCGGCCGCGCAGCCTGCAGGCACTCCTCCAGTCCGATGCGCGGCCACGTGCCGCCATCCGCGGTGGCATCACCCTGGTGGGCCGCGTTCTGCAATCTCAGCGCGAGCGGGTCCATCCCCAGCTCGCGCGCGACCTCGTCGACCGTGCTCTCGAGAGAAAATGCGGTCTGGGGTGCTCCGGGCGCTCGGTAGGCACCGGTGCCCGCCTTGTGCGTCAGGACCTCGACTCCGTTCAATCGGAGATTTTCGAAGCGGTACAACGACCCCATCAGGATGCCCGAGATGCCGACCGGCGCGCCGGCCTTGCCGCCAGCGTCGTAGAGCATTTCGGCCTCGAGCGTCGTGAGCGTTCCGTCGCGGCGTGCGCCGAGCTTCACGCGCATTCGGCTCTGGGGTGCAGGATCGGCAGCCGAAAACTCTTCCTGGCGTGTGTAGGTGACGCGAACTGGACGGTTGACCGCCTTCGCCATCGCCGCCACGGTCGGCTCGAGAAAACCGAACTTGCCACCGAAGCCACCGCCGACGGGCATGGCCTGCACGGTCACGTCGTGGTCGGTCAGACCGAGCGTGCGCGCGACCTGGCCGCGCGTGTGGAAGAGCGCCTGGGTGGAGGCGTAGACGGTCAGGCTCCCGAGCAGATCGACGGTGGCCGTGCACGCCTGTGGCTCCAGATACGCCTGGGAGACCCAGCTGGTGTTGTACTCGCGCTCGACGATGACGTCGGCCTCGCGAAATCCAGCATCGACGTCGCCACGCTCGAAGCGCACGCGGCTGGCCACGTTCGGTGCGCGTTCGTCGCCCTCCTCCGTGACAGTCTGCGTCGCTGCGCCGTGCATGGCCAGGTCGGCCTGGTCGAGCTCACGCTGCTCTCCGAGGACGGCGACCTCGGACGTGAGCGCGGCGACCGGATCGACGACCGGTGGCAACGCCTCGTACTCGACGTTTACAGCCTCGACGCCGTCCTGAGCGGCAGCCTCGGTCTCGGCCAGAACCGCCGCGACCGGCTGCCCGACATGTGTCGTACGGTCCAACGCGAGCACGATCTGACGCGCTTGAACGGCGGCATCGATATCGGCGACGGGCAGGTCGCGTGCGCTGAGGACGGCGCTCACGCCCGGGATATTCAGCGCGGCTGAGGCATCGATGGAGACGATGCGCGCCGACGCGTACGGACTGCGCACGAAACGCGCGAAGAGCGCGCCGGGGGCCTGCAGGTCATTGGCGAAGCGCGTGCGGCCAGTCAGACGCTCCGGCGCATCGGCGCGGGGCATGCGCCGACCGATGTGACGGAAGCCATTGCTATCGCCGCGGCCGTCGACGGGCGCGGACGTTGAACGCTGATCAGTGCTGTGCATGGAGAGGCTCGTCGAGGATGATAGCCCGTGAGTGTTCCACACCCTCTACACAGCGGCGCCCCAGGCAAAGCTGAGCTCGGGACGGTGCGCAGACGTACACTTTTCTATTCACTTCGAAGCGAATCAATCAACATGATCAAACTTGGCATCGACGCACCCCACGGCTCTCGCACCAGCCAGGTGGTGCAAGTGCTTGAAACCGATATCGAAATCCAAACGCTCTGGTACATGGCCAACCGCACCTCCAAACGGGCCGCGGTGAACGACCACGGTCCGATTCACGTGCGAACGGTCATGCACCACGGCGACAATCTGCTCCGCTTCTTGATGGAGGCGGGCATTCAGCCCAACAGCGTGGTCGACCACGCCATGACCGCCGACGACGCACGCGTCGTGGTTCTGCTCGGATTGGCCCTGCACGATGTGGGGATGTCGATCCACCGCGATCGGCACGAGCTGCTCAGCGTGCCTATCGCGCTCGACTGGCTGCGGCGCAAGCTGCCGCCCATTTATGCCGAGCCGCAGCTGACGGTCGTCATCTCCGAGGTCTGCCACGCCGTTCTCGCGCATAACGTCAACGAGCGCACGCTCACGCTCGAGGCGGGCATCGTCAAAGTCGCTGACGCACTCGATATGACCAAGGGTCGCTCGCGCAAAGCGATCTCGGCTGGCAAGATCGACATCCATTCGATCTCGGCGGCCGCTGTCGAAAGGGTGCGGGTGACGCGCGGGATCAACAAGCCGGTCCGGATCGAGGTCGACATCAACAATCCGGCGGCCGTCTTCCACTTGAACGAAGTCTTTGGCCAGAAGCTGGCACACTCGAGCATCGAGCCGTACGTGGAGGTGCCCAAGCTCGACGAGCTGCTGGAATCGCTCCGCCAGCTCGGCACGAGCGAGGATCCGCAGCGGGATGCCGAAGCGACCACGGCTACCAACGGGCGATCGGAGGAGCTACGGGTTGGGGAGGGACGTGGCGTCGGTGAGCCGATCGGGATCGGCCGGGGAGGGGTGCCCACGACCATCGCCTAGCGAGGGCGTCGCGCCGCTGATAGGTTCTCGTCCGTCGACGTGGGTTCAGGCGGGCTGCGAGCCGGCGAATTCGTAGTTCAACAGGCGTTCGGGCACTGGCTGCGCCGCTGCCGCTTTTTTCTTCGACAGGCGTTCAGGCCTCGGCCTGGAGCTGCTGTGTTCGTATAAGACAGGTGTTCAGGCGGCGGCTGCGAGCCGACGAATTCGTAGTTCAACAGGCGTTCGCGCCTGTGTGTGTTTGCTTCGACAGTCTTCAGACGGCGGCCAGGAGCTGCAGCGTTCGTATGCGACAGGCGTTCAGGCGGCGGCTGCGAGCTGGTCGCGGCGGGCTGACCTGCGGCTGATCGCGACCAGGGCGCGCGTGCCGCACTGTGGGCACATGCCGTCGGTGAAGACGGTGGCCGCGTCGAACACCGGCGGCGGCGTGACGTAGCGGCCGGTCGAATCCGCGATTCGTCCGCACCACGCGCAGCGCTGGACCACGCGGTCCCACGCCGATTCAGCGGCTTGCTTGAGCATCGAGTCGAGGGCGGACATCAGCATCTTTCCGGGGCATCGGAGACGAGCACCGATGCATACACGACACTACGCCCCAAAACTTCAAGCGAGCTGTGAACCGCTTCACGTTCTTGATGTCGGCTGGCTTACATTTCTGACGCGGCGGTTCACGAGCACGACCACGACAATGAGCTCGCACACCAGGATCGGCGCGAAGCTTGACGGCGGTGGTCGGCGGCGGCACTCGACTACCAGTGATCAGCTATGAGCTATCAGCTATCAGATCAAGTCGCGGGTTGCAGGTGCGAGCTGGCGCCATCACAGGCGGGAGCGGAACAAGTAGCTCGCGCCGCTGAGGGCTAACTTGCGCGGCGGCGAGTGCATGTCCGACCATAGGCGCGCGAATGCGAAGCAAAGTGGCACTTGCGCTGGCAACGGCGTTTCTGTTCGTCGCCAGCGCGGCGCCCGGCGCGCGGGCTGATGGTTCGACCTCGACCGCGCCAGGAGCACCCGACACGCGCTTCTTCGGGGCAGTTCAGGCGATCTACAACCCCGATCGTGCCGCCCAGGCTGGCGTGCAGTGGGAGCGTTTGATCTTCCCGTGGTCACTCATCCAGAAGGAAGGTCCAAACGTGTGGGATCCTGGCTATTTCACGGATCAGCAGATCAAGACCGAATCCTCGCGCGGCATCCAGATCGTCGGACTGGCCGCCTACACGCCCCAGTGGGCTAGCAGCACACCCAAGAAACCCTCGCCTGACAACGTTCCAGCCGGGCTGTATCTCGCGTACGACGATCCCAACAACTACTGGGGTCAATTCATGTTCAAGCTGGCCCAACGCTACGCGGGCCAGGTGGATACATGGGTGATCTGGAACGAGCCGGACCTGTACACGGACCAGATCCTGTACACGTGGGACGGCGCCATCAGCGACCTGTACCAGCTCGTCAAGGTTGGCTATCAAGCGGTCAAGAAGGCCAACCCCAACGCACGGGTGGCTCTGCCCGGGATGACGTACTGGTACGACAAAGAAGGCGGACGACCGCTCTACCTCGCACGCTTCCTGGAGGCCGCCTCCAAGGACCCCACGGCCGCGGCGAATCATAACTACTTCGACATCGTCACCCTCCACCAGTACGGGAACCCGCTGAACATCTACGCCGCGATCAACGTGATGAAGCGCGCCATGGCGGTCTACGGCGTGTACGACAAGCCGATCTGGGTGGGTGAGTCGAACGTGCCGCCGTACGACGATCCCACCGCGCCGATCACGCCCAACTTCCACGCCACGATGGATCAACAGGCGTCGTACATGATCCAGGCGTTTGCGCTAGCTCGCGCGGCGGGCGCCGACCGTATGAGCATCTACAAGATGGTCGACGAGCGGCCCGAGGGACCCGGCGAGCTGTACGGGCTGGTCCGCAATGACGGGTCGCCGCGGCCCGCTTTCAACGCTTACCAGACCGCGGTCAAATACCTGAGCTCTATCCAGAGCGCCGTCTACACATGGGACAGCGCGAGCGACCCGCCCACGGATGACCAGATCAGCGCCCTGATCAACGACAACAACGGGCGGACGCAGTGGATCTGGCCCGCGGCGGTCAACCGCGTCGAAGTGGAACGCGGTGCCGAGCGCGACATCATTGTCTGGAACGCCTCACCCAAGATGGTGACCGCGCAAATCCCAGCCGCCGCGAAGGACGCAATGGTCGTGGATAAGTTCGGGCGCGATACGGGCGAAGTCGTGGCTCAGAACGGCCAATACAAGATTGATCTGTACCCGACCAACGACAACACCGACCCGCGTGACCCGACGGCGTACCTGGTCGGCGGTGATCCACGGATCCTGGTCGAAAAGGTCGTGCAGCTGCCGACCGCGGTGGACGCGCCCATCCAGGTGGTGTGGCCCAAGGACGCCAAGTCGACGAACGTTTCGGGCGTGCTGTTGATGCCCAACTCCACTCAAGCGGTGCCGTGTCGCTGGAACCCGGAGGTGCGCCTGTACGCGTCCGTCGACGGCGGTCCGACGATCAACATGGGGCTGGGTGCACGCCGCATGGCTACCGATGACGGCGTCACCTATCCGGTCTGGGACTGGACCAACGTCGACATCTCCGCCAGCAACCAGGGCAAGAGCATCGACTTGTGGATGGATGTGACTGACATCACCACCCATGCGACGCGCTGGACGTTCAGTACGGCAACCCCGACTCCGACCGATACGCCGACGCCCATCCCGTCAGCAACGAGCACACCGACGCCGACGGACGATCAGGCGACGCCGACACCGACGCCGCAATTGACCTGGCAGCAGAAGCCCACCTCCAGCTGCCAGTAAGTAGCTTCTACTACAACCCGGCGCAGTCCGTACGCGCTTCAACCCCAGGTACCGGGGCTGTTCAGCCGCTCTGTACTAGGCGGTGACTGGCTCGCCGACGGATTGCGTCTCGCCTGCGTCAGAGACCTCGTGCGGCCGACCCCCTGGTAAGAAGACGGCCACCGCGATGATCGCGGCTGATACCAGCGTGAACATGCCGTAGACCGAGTGCAGCGCACTCGTCAGGACCGTCGCGAGCACACCCAGGTCGGCTGGCGGTAGCGTCGATCGGACGCTCGGCGACAGCAGGTCGTTCGGGTCCACCCCCGTCGCGGTTATGGCCGCCACGCCTGCCGTGAAAATCGCACCCGCGATCGAAACGCCGACTGTCCCGCCCATGTTGCGGGCGAACTGATTCGCGCTGGTCACGACGCCACGGTGCTCCCAACCGACCGCGGTTTGCGCCGCCAGCACAGTCGAGATCGTCACGAACCCGAACCCCGCGCCGAGCACACACTCGACCGCCACGGGCACCCAGAGCGGGGTCGATGGTCCGAGCAACAGCAGCAACGCAAAGCCAGTCGTCAGCAGCGCGCCGCCAAGCAGGCACGGCATGCGGAAGCCGAAGCGTAGAAGCAGCCGCCCGCCAATAGTCGAGGCCACCGGCCAGGAGACGCTCGAGCCAGCCAGCACGAACCCGGAAACGGTCGGACTCGCGCCCATCACCCCCTGGATGAACGGCGGCACGAACGCGCTCTGCCCATACAACGCGATGCCGAGCAGGACGCCGGCGAGCGTGCTGACGCCGATCACCCGTCTGCCAAACAGCCAGAGGGGTACCAGCGGCTCGAGCGCGCGCCGTTCCTGCCAGACGAACACTGGGATGAGTGCCACTGCCGCCACATACAGCAGTGTCTGCAGGGTGCCCCGAGTCAACTGCAAGGCGACCAGAAGCAACGCGACCGCCGCCGACAGGCTGATCGCGCCAAGGTAGTCGATGCGGTGGCCCTTTCTCGCAATGCGCTCGTGGAGAAAACTGCCGATGAGGAACATCGACAGCAGGCACAAGGGGAAATTGACGTAGAAAACCCAGCGCCAGCTGACGTGCTCGGTCAAGAATCCGCCAATGGCGGGCCCGAGGAGGCCTGACACGCCCCACACCGTGCTGAACAGGCCGGTGATCCGGGCGCGTTGCTCGAGCGGAAAGACGTCCCCGAGGATGGTCTGATTGATCGGCAGCACACCGCCGGCGCCGAGGCCTTGCAGCAGCCTGAACGCGATCAACTGCTCCATCGTCTGGGCCTGGCCGCACAGCATCGAGCCGACCAAAAAGATCGCCGTGGCCACCAGGAAGACGGGCTTGCGGCCATACAGATCGGCCAGCTTGCCGTAGATGGGTACCGTCACCGTGCTTGTCAGGAGATAGGCGCTGAATACCCAGGCATACAGCTGGATCCCGCCGATCTGGCCGATGACCGTCGGCATCGCGGTCGAGACCACGGACGAGTCGAGCGCCACCAGGAATGTGGACACGAACAGCGCGAGCGTGATGAGCCGCCGTTCGGTCATTTCTATGAGCCTAACGGGTGACGGGCGTTTCCGGCCTGTGCCTTTGGTCAGACACGGCCCATGGAAGAACGTACAGTTCCAGGGCATATGCCCTACTCGCTCAGAGACCGTGTCGCGATCGTCACCGGGTCCAGCCGCGGGATCGGCCGTGGTATCGCCGACCGTCTGGCGGCCGAAGGCTGCCGTGTTGTCGTCAATGGCCGAAGCGCCGAGACCATCGAGCCGGTCGCCAGAGCGCTCCAGCAGTCTGGCGCCACAGCGATCGGGATCGCCGCCGACGTGGGCGAAAGCCAGGACGTCGATCGGCTCTTCGACGAGACGCTGCGCGCGTATGGCCGGGTGGACGTGCTGGTCAATAACGCTGCCTGGGCCAGCCCGACGGCGCATTTCCTGGAGATGGACCTGCAGCATTGGGACACCGTCATTCGCACCAATTTGCGGAGTGTGTACCTGTGCTGCTCGCGCGCGGCGCGGCACATGGCCGACGCGGGCATTCGCGGCAGCATCATCAACATCTCGTCATTTGCCGCCGCGCGCTCGCACCGGCAGATGGCGGCTTACGACGCGACGAAGGGCGGCATGGAAGCGTTCACGCGCGCCATCGCCATCGACCTCGCGCCGTTTGGCATCCGGGCCAATGTCGTAGGCCCGGGCGCGATTCATACCGAGGAGTACGAGTCAGCCGGCGAGGAGGGCCGCCGCCGCAGGGGCCAGACCGTTCCTCTGGGGCGCGTCGGGTATCCGGAGGACATCGCTGGCGCCGTCGCGTTCTTTGCATCGGACGACGCCAGCTACATCACGGGCCAGACGCTGTATGTCGACGGCGGCATGCTCGCCCAGTTGCGTTCGCCTCAGGTCGACAGCGCGCTCCCGGACAGCGTCAAAGCACGCCTGAAGCAATAGCCTGAACGCCGAACGCGGCGATCAGCAGGCCAGACGCCATATTGACGACGCGGAAGGTGCGTGGCGTCAGTCGCTCGCGCAGCCGCGAGACGATCGCCGCCAGGAGGAGCCACCACACGGCTGAGCCGCTGAACACGCCCGCCACGACGAGTGCAGCGTCGCCCTGCAAAGCGCCCACGCCCAGGCCGGCGAAGATCCCGACGAATGACAGGATGGTCATCGGGTTGCTGAGCGTCAACAGGAGCGTCGAGCCGTACGCGGCGACCAGGCTCGTCGCGGTCGACAGACCGGCTGCATGCTGTGCGGGCGCGCGACGCAGCGTGCGCACGCCCAGGTACATCAGGAATGCGCCCCCGACGATCCGTAACCAGAGGCGCTGATCGACGAGCAGGCTTGCGATCGCGGAGATGCCGAACGCGGCGATTGCGGCGTAGGTCGCATCCGCCGAGGCGGCCCCCAGGCCGGAAAAGAATCCATTGAGAAAGCCGCGCTCGAGCGTGCGGCGGACACACAGGACGCCTATCGGTCCGAGCACGGCGGCGATGCTGAACCCGATGAGAAAACCTCGCGGAAAGTCCACGTCTTCAGGTCCTCGGAAATGAAAGGCCCCCGAAGCCTGATGGCTTTCGGGGGTTTTCTGAACTGAACGACCGACGAGAAGGAGAAAAAGGCGCGCTACGTCAAATCACACAGCCCCCGCTCGGGGCTGCTGCTGCATCCGCCAGATAACGCGCGCGCGCTTCACGCCACCAGTGTACGCCGGAGCACACGGCCCGCGTCGAGGCGGACCAGGCTGCCGCGCTCGAGGGCAAGCTCGCCGCCAAGCAGCACGTACTCCACGCCCTGCGCGAGCCGCGTCGGCTCGGCGTACGTGGACGCGTCCGCAATGCGCGTCGGGTCGAACAGGACGATGTCGGCCATCATCCCGGCCGCGATCCGGCCGCGGTCTTTAAACCCGAGGATCGATGCGGGCAAGCCCGTCATCTTCCGAACTGCTTCCTCGAGCGGGAACAGGTGCGCGTCACGTACGCCCCAGCCGAGGACACGCGCGAACGTGCCGTATGCGCGCGGATGCACTCGGGCAGTGGGCGAGGTCACGCCCAGCAGGTCGGAGCCGATCGCCGAGACCGGACACTGCAACGCGGTCCGCACGTCCGACTCGTCCATCGTGAAGATCACCATGACCGTTGCGCCACGATCAGCCACGAGCAGGTCGAGCGTGTAGTCCATGGGATCAGCGTTCGCGGCGGTGGCCAGGTCGGATACCCGCTGGCCTTCGGCCTGGCGCCGCTCGGGCGTTGCAACACTGGTGATCAGCACGTTGTGCCATCCACCGGCGGAGTCCAGGTGGTTGCCCCAGCCAGGTAAACCGTGCTCGACGTCGTAACGCACACGCTGCCGCTGTTCGGGCACCTGCAGGCGCGCGACCATGGCCTGCATTCCGCCCTCTTTCACCCACGGCGGCAAGATCTGGTGGAGGAAGGTGCTGCCCGCCGTGTACGGGTACACGTCGGCGTGCGCCCGAACACCTCGGCCCCGCGCCGCCTGAATGTGCTCGACCGCACCTGTCACCTTGCCGAGGTTGGCCTTGCCGGTCGCTTTCAGATGCGAGACCTGGGCGCGGATGCCGTTTTCTTCGCCGATGCGGATCGCTTCATCCACCGCTTCGAAGAGCTGCTCAGCTTCATTGCGGATGTGCGAGACGTACATTGCATCCGCATTGCGCAGCTCCTGGCCAAGCTCCACCAGCTCATCTGTCTCGGCGTAGGCGCCTGGCGCATACACGAGTCCGGTGCTCATGCCGAATGCCCCGGCGTTGAGCGACTCCGCGAGGAGCGCCCGCATGGTCGTCATCTCTGAGGCGGTCGGGGCACGGTCCTCCATGCCCATCGCGGCGATGCGCAGTGCGCCGTGCCCGACGAGGGCCGCCACGTTCGTCGCGGTGTGTTCGAGCCGATCGAGAAAACTGCCGAAGTCGGACCAGGTGAAGTCCAGGTGTGGGCCGATGCCCCGGCCGAGCTCGCGCAATTGGCCTGCCCGCTCGGCCACAGGTGATAGCGGTGCGGGCGAAAACCCGCACAGGCCGACAAGCTCGGTGGTAACCCCTTGAGAGACGTTATTGGGAGCTTGTGGGAAAAAGGGGAGCGTGTGATCGGCGTGCGAGTGCATATCGATGAAACCGGGTGCCAGCGCCAGACCGCCGGCATCGATGACGTTCTCGGAGCCGGCCCCCACGGCCTCGGCTCCCACCGCGGCTATGCGCTCGCCGCGCACGAGCACGTCTTGCTGCACGCCCGGAGTGCCCGAGCCGTCATACACGAGTGCGCCACGAAAGAGAACGTCCACGGGGCAACCATGGTAGGCGCCGCGCCGCCGCCGAGTCCGCGTCTACGCTGCCGAGGTCGCGGTGCTGTGAAGCAGGCGCTCGATGGCCTGCAGCATGTCGTCGACGTCAAACGGCTTCGCGAGCGTCTCGACGACACCTCTATCGCGCCACACGCTCGCCTGCCGCAGAAGTGCCGGGGCAGCGGCTGAGCACACCAGCACTGGCACGCTCGTCGTACGCGGGTCCTCGCGCAACAGCTCGAGAATTGCGGCGCCTGACTGGTCACGGCCCAGCATCAGGTCGAGAATCACCAGGTCGGGGTTCTCGGTCCGGACGAACTCGAGGCTGCTGAGCCAGTCGGATGTGCTGATGACCTCGTAACTCTCGCCTAGCGAGAGCAGGTCATGCATGAGCCCGACGAACGCCGGGTCGTCATCGATGATGGCGATGCGGGGTCGCCGTGCCATTCCCATGCCAGAGCCTGCCTGTGTCATCGCGGGGTTGCGCACTATAGCGCCCGGCCCTCCACGTGCAAAATTCAAATGTGTAACGCAGCGGGGGGTTGGGACGTGATGCTTATGCAGGCATATGTCGGCAGTCGCTCTTGCGTCATCACTGGCAGTCAACTGGCCGTCGTCCGCACGACCGAATGAGAAAGGACGGATGACCGCACACGGGTTGTCTGTTGAAGGCCAGCAGATCGTCGCGGCGCGCGGTCACGATCCCGCCGCGTTCGAAGCCCTCGTCCGCCGTCACCAGAGCGCGCTGTTCAACTTCTGCCTGCGCATGCTCGGGCAGCCCGAAGATGCCGCGGACGTCGCTCAGGAGACTTTCGTCCAGCTGTACAGCCACCTCGGCCGGCTCGATGAACGCGAGCCACTTGCGCCGTGGCTCTTCCGAGTCGCTCGCAATCGCTGTATTGACATTATTCGTCGTCGGCGCACGATCTCGCTGGTCCGAGTAGCTACGGCCGACGACGTCGCAGATGCGCAGCACGCGTTCGATCCCGCCGACGATGAGCCGTTGCCAGACGAGTTGGCGGAGCGTTCCGACCTCCAACGCCTCCTCGCCCAGGCGATCTCGCACCTGCCACCCGCGTATGCGGAAGTGGTCGCGCTGCGCTACGCGGGCGATCGCTCGTTCGCTGAGATCGCGACAATTCTGGAGTGTGACGAAGGGGCAGCGCGGGTACGCTTTCATCGCGCCAAAGCGTTGCTGCGTCAGCAACTGCGGGAGCTGACGGATGCCTGATTTCACCCGACCCGGTCCACCTCACAGACCTGAATTCGATGCAGCGCCGGACGACCTCGACCGCCTGTTCGCGCACCTCGAGCGAGCCCCGGTTCCCTCTGACCTGACCGCGCGGGTCCTCGCCAGCACGGTCAATCGTCGTGACGCGCGCGCTGTCCTGGTCTGGCCCTGGATGCTGGCCGGACTGGGCGCGCTCGGATTGCTCGTGCTGGCGGGCTACCAGCTCGGGGCGAACCTCGCTTCCTCGGACGGGCTGGCCTTGATCGAAGCCGTGTTCACCGACCTCGGCCTGCTGGGCTCGGCGCCCGGCGATGTCCTTGCGGCCCTTGGCGGAGTTGTGCCCTGGCCACTGATTGTGGTGGCGGGCATCAGCGCGGGCCTTGTCGTCTGGGCCGCCGGCCACATCGTGAGCCACCCGTCCAGCTCGCTCACAGCTCGAGGTCGGCCCGTCGCCTGAGCGTGCACGATGTCGGCCTGGTTGAGACGTTTTGGCCTGCACCTTGCCGCTGCTGTCGGCGCGACCGGTATCTTCGTCGCCGCGGCAGCTGTCGGCGCACATCAGACGCAGCCGAGCGGCGCCCCGGCCGCTGTGGTCAGCCCTGTGGCACGCTCGCCTGTAGCCCGACCGACTCCCGAGCAACGCGAGCCCGGCGCCGTGGCCCAGCCCACGCCGACTCCCGCACTCGGACCTGAACGCAGCGTGGCCGGCACCATCCGCGAACTCCAGCCGGACGCCATCGTCGTTCAGGGCGTCGGCGGCCGCGTCTGGCGCGTCGAACCGGCGCAGGGGGCGCTCATTCGACTGAACGGCAAGACCACGCCGCTCGATACCCTCGCCGCCGGCGATGCGGTGGTGATCCTGGGCCAGGCCGAGTCAGGTCCAGGCGGGCGCTTTCTGGCGCACGCCGTTACGGCGCGTCGGACGTAACGACCGCCGCGTCCTCCTCGCGCCCTTCCGATCGCACACCCAGCGCCTCGAGGCGACACTCGACCGCACGCGCATGCGCCTCGAGCCCTTCGGCACGCGCGAGCACGACGGCCGGCGGTCCCGCCTCGCGCAGCTCATCCGGTCCCAGGCCGAAGACTGAGATGATCTTGAGGAAGTCGTCCACGTTCACTGGCGACGAAAAGCGGGCGGTCCCACCCGTCGGCATGATGTGGCTGGGTCCCGCGGTGTAGTCGCCGATGGCTTCGGCGTTCAGCTCACCGAGGAAAACACCGCCCGCGTGTCGAATCTTGCCGAGCCACGTCCATGGGTCTCTGATTGCGAGACACAGGTGTTCGCCCGCGAACGCGTTGGCCAGCTCGATCGCCTCTTCGAGGTCACTCGTTTCGACGATGCCGCCGCGCGTCGCCAGCGACTCTTCGACGATCGCACGTCGCGGCAAGCTCGGGACCTGGCATTCGATCTCACGTGTAACGGCCTCGGCAAGCGCGTGGTCGGGGGTGATCAACAGCGAGCACGCGAGCGGGTCGTGCTCGGCCTGCGCGAGCAGGTCTGCGGCGACCCAGGCCGGACTGGCCGAATCGTCCGCTACGACCAGGCACTCGGTCGGACCCGGTAACGCTTCGATACCGACCTGCCCGTACACCGACCGCTTGGCCAGGACGACGAAGAGATTGCCTGGCCCGACGATCTTGTCGACGCGCGGCAACGTCTCGGTTCCATACGCGAGCCCGGCGATGGCCTGCGCACCGCCGACGCGATAGACGGCGTCGACCTGGGCAACGCTCGCCGCCGCAAGGAGCACGTCCGCAATATTTCCCGTCTCGCGCCGCGGTGGACTGGCAAGGACAATCTCGTTGACACCCGCGACGCGTGCCGGCACGGTCGCCATCAGGACGCTGGACGGGTACGGTGCGCGACCGCCCGGGGCGTACACCGCAACGCGCTCGAGCGGTCGGATCAACTGACCCAGCGCTCCGCCTGAGGCCTCGTATTCCAGCCACGAACGTCTCGTCGTGCGCTCGTGGAATGCCCTGATGCGTTTTTCTGCTGCAAGTAGAGCGTCCATGACGTGGGATCCGACGCGATCGACAGCCGCCTCGATCTCAGATTGCGTGACTTTGAGCTGCTGAATGTCCGCGCCATCGAATGCGCGCGTATAGGTTCGGAGGGCCTCGTCGCCACGCGTCCGAACGTCGCGAACGATGCGCTGAACGACCGCCTCCGCGGAGAGATCTTCGCCGAAGGTCTCTTGAATGGAGGCGCGTACCGCCGACGGGAGCGTCTGTGGATCGAATGCCGCGTGCGTGCGCTGGGCGAGCAAGCTCTCGCGCGCGACCGCCGTCGACCCGAACCGCCGGACCACACCACGAATATAGGCGATTTACCCGTTCCCGATGACCTCGATCAGGCCCGCGCGGTTGGCAAACACAAGCGTGCCATCCGGCCGGATGGACGGCGCGCACCATACCTGGTCCCTGGCGTCGAAAGCCCAGACCTGCTGGCCTGTCGAGCT
>JAFAPL010000281.1 GCA_019247135.1 Chloroflexota bacterium
GGTGGCTGCATCCACTGGCGTTCGTTACTAACCGCTCGAACGATGTCGACGAACTTGCTCAGTCCCGAGCTCAGGTTGGCTCTGCGCCAGATCATCGACCACGCGTAAAGCGCCGTCGGCTCCACCATCAGCCTGTCCACAACGGTACTGTCCGGGGCGCGAAACGAATCGAGACCCAATTGCACACTGTCCACATCTTGTCCGAGCTGTGCGAGTGAGAGCTCCAGCGAGGTGGAGCCCGTGGTGCTGATCAGAAAACCGAGGCCGCACTCACGACTCAGCGCCTCGAGAAAATTGGTGAGCTGCGGTGCGTATTGTGCAGACGGTACGCGGATTGACACACCATCCAGTGCCCGCCACGGGAGCGGTTCTCTTGAAGACGCAAGCGGGTTTTCGGGTACGGCCAGGATGTGCGCGCGGTCCAATCGGAAAACCTCATGTGTGAGTTCAGGTGCGAGTCGATACGCGCGACCAAGCGCGACGTCCAGGTCCCCTGAGCGCACGAGGCGCACCTGTTCACTCACCGGCGCCAGGATGCTCTCCACGTGGAGCTCGGGCTGTAGCGCTCGACACGCCTCCAGGATGAGCCGGACTGTGTCGATGTGATCGTTGATGCTTGCGGTTCGGATGCGTTCGTTCGCTCCGCGTACATTTGAGATCGACCGGTCGGCCTGTTCCAGCAGGCGCCGGCTGTCGTCCAGAAACTGCTTGCCTGGCTGCGTCAGCCGCACCTGACGACTGGAGCGATCGAACAGCACAACTCCCAGGTCGGTCTCGAGCTTTGCGATTTGTGCCGAGAGCGTCTGCTGCGAGATGAACAATCGCTCGGCAGCGCGGCCGAAGTTGAGCTCTTCGGCCAGCGCTACGAAGTAGCGGACCAGGCGAAGGTCAAGATCGTTCACAAGGATGGCACCGTGGTTGTATGTCCGCGCAGAACACACTCCGAAACCGATCTGGGCCACATCGCTTGAATAACCAGACGCCCCGAGAGCGCACGTCTGAATCGTATCTGCCCCGCCGCCATGCCAAGCCGACCACGCCGGCCCGAGTGGGCGTGCTGCGGTCGTGAGCATCGGCTCCCATCTCTGCACGTCAATGCGTCCGATGACATCACCATCAGTCGTCGGTGTCGAGCACTCCGTTGGTGAGAATGCGTCAGATTCCGAGCGCTTCGATGATGAGTCGCGCGGCAGCCGCTCCCGAATACTGCTGTTGCCGGTGATCAGCGTGCCGTCGCGTAGTGCGTGACGCGAAAAACGCGGACCGACGATGAAGTTGGTGTTCTGCAGCTGCCTGGCTTCGTCTTCGATGCGGAAGGGCTGAATTCGCTGCTGCGCGCGCAACAGCGCGTCGAAGTCGTCCAGCGTCACACTACTGACGGCGGAGTGTTGTCAATCAGTCACGCTGTTCGGGTGACGACAGGAATCCGATGCTGATGAGGTCTCCCCTGGAATAGCCGCTTTCATCGCATGATGATTCACCGCGGCCGTGCCGGGGACAAACAATTCGGACGGATGAACTCACAACGCGCCGTTGTCACTGCCGCTCAGACTGCTGGCTACTAGCGCCTGACGCTACAGTGTCTCAGGCAGATGGCCGGCGACAGTGCCTTTGTTGAACGTGACCAGCAACTAGCCCAGCTGGATGGAGCGCTCGCGGATGTGTGCGTGGGCCGCGGCCGGGTCGTGCTCGTATGCGGCGAAGCCGGTGCCGGCAAGTCGAGCCTGGTATCCCAGTTCGCATCCGACCGGGCGAGCCGACGGGGCGTCGACGTGCTCACGGGCCTGTGTGATCCGTTTCCGAGTCGCGCGGCGCTCGGGCCTCTGTTTGACATCGGCGTCGCTCTGGATATAGCGCCCGAGCAGCTGCGCAGCGCGCCGAGCTCACCGCACGATCTCTTTCTGGACGTTTATGCCAGACTCGCCGCCCTGCGTCGTCCCGTTGCCGTGGTTGTGGAAGACGTGCACTGGGCCGATCAGGCCACGCTGGATCTCGTGGCGTTTCTGGGCCGGCGAGTGCAGCGGCTGCCGCTGCTCCTGATCCTGACGTTTCGTTCAGATGAGCTGCGGGCAGCCGACCCGCTCGGCGTTACGCTGGGCAATCTGGCGACGACGCCCGGACTCGTGAGGATCGACCTGGAGCCGCTGTCCCGGACCGCCGTCGCCAGCCTCGCGCGCGGAACAGGAATTGATGCCGGGGAGCTGCATCGTCGGACCGGTGGAAATCCGTTTTTCGTTTCGGAGGTGCTCCGCAATCCGGAGGCCGCGGTTCCACCGACAGTTCGAGACGCGATTCTCGCGCGCATTTCACGCCTTTCGCCCGAAGCTCAGCAAACGGTTCAAACGGCCGCCGTCATCGGTGCGCGCATGGAATCGGACCTGCTGGTGCACGTCATGCTGAAAGCCGGGATTCCGCGCTGGAGTTTGCAGGAGGCGATCAGCAGCGGAGTGCTGCGCCGGGAGGATGCCAGGCTCTTTTTTCGTCACGAGCTCGTCGAGTCGGCGATCTACGACTCGATCCCGCCGTCGGGGCGTCAGCGGCTGCATGTGCTCGCGCTCGAAGAACTCGAGGCCGCCGGGGGAGCCGACTATGCCCGGCTTACACGTCACGCCGATGCGAGCGGGAACGACGCCGCGGTGCTGCACTTTGCTCCGCTCGCCGCTGCACGTGCTGCCGGCTTCGGCGCACATCGCCAGGCAGCTTCCCTGCTCTCCTTGGCAATCGAACGCGCTCGATACGACAGGCAACGCACCGCTGAACTGCTGGAGCAACGCGGTACCCAGCACTACCTCGCGCTCGAGTTCGGCGGCGCCGCCGAGGACCACCACGCCGCGGCCGATGCGTGGCATGGACTCGGCAATACGCTCAACCAAGCACGCAATTTGATTCGACTGTCGTACGTCAGGCTCGCTGATGGTGATCGTGATGAATCGGACGCGGTCCTTCAGACCGCGACTGGATTACTGGAACACTGCGCGCCATCCCAGGAGCTGGCGATGGCGTATGAGGCCTGGGCGCGACGGCTGTTCACTTCCAATCAGCCCCAGTCCGCTCTGACCTGGGCCGATCGGGCAATTGAGCTCGCCGAAACTCTCCATCAGCCCGAGCTGGCACTGCAAGCGGGCATCACTGCTGCCGTCTCTCGAGTCCTGTTAGGCGACGACTCCGCGCGAGTCCACTTGCACCAGCTGCGCGAACAGATGTTGGCGCGCGGCGCGACTGACGATACGGCTCGCGACTTGCTCGCACGCGCGACTTTTTATCTGGCGTTCGTGCCGATGATCCACCGCGACTACGCCGAGGTCGACCCGTACCTGGACGAGGGCTCCAGCCTGGCAGAGACATATGACCTGGAGTACTGGTCGAGTCTCATGTCCGGAGCGCGCGTACTTCGGCTGACGCACGCGGGCGACTGGCAGGCGGCCGAAAACGTTGCACGCGATATTCTCGGTGCACCCGAACCAGCGTGGCGTGCGCGACTTCTGGCGTTGATTTGTCTCGGACGAATCGAAGCGCGCAGAGGCCAGTCGCAGGCGCAACAGCACCTCGAGTCAGCAACACGCGCCGCCAGCCATGATCCGGCCATCGCCAGTATGTTGTGGACCGCCCGCGCGGAAGCGGCCTGGCTGGCGGGCGACCACGTCCAGTTGAGCCAGGAGGCCACCGCCGTCCGGTCCGCTGCCTCCGATGATCCATGGTTCCTCGGTGAAATGGCTTTCTGGTCCCGTCTGGCCGGCCACGCAATGCACGAATTGCAACTGGACTCTGCCGAGCCATATCGGCTCGCACAAGCTGAAGCGTGGTCCGCCGCCGCGGAGTGGTGGACGGAGCGCGGCTGCCCGTACGAGGCGGCGCTGTGTATGGCCAATACTGATGATGCGCGCCTCGTTCGCAGCGCTATCGGCCAACTCGATCAACTCGGAGCAGTGGCTGCAGCCGCCTTCGCTCGACGGCGCTTGCGCGAGCTGGGAGTGGCATCCGTTCCACGCGGCCCTCGTCCGTCGACCAGCGCCAATCCGGCGGGTTTGACGCGCCGCGAACAGGAGGTGCTCCAGGCCGTAGCTGACGGTTGCACCAACGCTGAGATTGCAGCGCGACTGTTCCTGTCTGAAAAGACGGTCGAGCGCCACCTCTCCGGCGCATTCACCAAGCTGAACGCCGGCTCGAGGACCGAAGCGGTGGTGGCCGCGCGCCGAATCCGTGCTCTCACTGACGCTCCAGCTTGAGCGCAAAATGGAAGATATGCCGCTCCGTCGTGCGAGCAGCCGCGTGATCCTCCTGGACCCGACTGGGCGCGTGTTGTTGTTAGGCTGCGTCGTGTCGAACCGGGAACAGACGGTCTGGGTGACGCCGGGCGGTGGCCAGGAGCCGTGGGAAGACGAGGTGGCCGCGGCGCAACGAGAGCTTGCCGAAGAGACCGGGCTGATCATCAGTCGCGCGGAGCTCGGCCAAGCCGTCGCTCGTAGCGCTGGTTGCTGGACGGCCGCCGAAGGCGTGGTCTATGACACACGCGACACCTACTTCGCGATCCAGGTCGAATCGTTCATGCCCGCGACTTCGGGGTTCACCCAGCTCGAGCGTGAGCAGGTGAAGTACGTGCGCTGGTGGACGCCGGACCACATCGAGGCGACGGACGAGGTCGTCTTTCCTGCTGGGCTGGCGGCGCTCGTGCGTCGGCTAGCACGTGGCGACTACCCAAGCGAACCGATCGACCTGCTCTGGAGCTAGGGCGCACGCACCAAATGAGTTGACGCGGAGCACGCGCGCCCAGCGGCGACGACGTATAGCCGTGTATAGCGCTCATGCAGCTGCCGCATGCGGATTGTTGCCTTCTGCCAGATGAAGCGTCCTCCACTCCAGCGTAGGGTGCGAAGGTGCCACTTCCCCGCACGGCACCCACGAAAGGAGTCTCTGGACATGAAAAACGTGTTGCGCGCCCGAACATCGCGATGCTCCGCGGCTGCCTGCGCTGTGTGGCTCGGAGTGACAGCTCCGGTGTAGAGCTCGGCAGCACCTCACTCGAGTGTGCCCGATCGACGGGTCTGAAACTTGAACTCGCGGGAACTGATAACGCCTCCGGGCTCGCGAGCCTGAGCTACGCCAGCAGCGGTGCGCAGTCGATCCCTTCTACAACGCTCAACGCCATCACTGCCGAGGTCTCGATCACGGCTCCGGGCATGACAACTCTCACCGCCAGCGCGACCGACGTGGCCGGCAACGTCGCGCCCAAACAGTCCGAAGCGGTCTTCGTCGCGTCCGGTTTCGGGTGCGCCGGTCCGACGCCCGGCTTCAATCTACCTCAGCATGGGACGGTGGTTTTGACAGGCACCGCAACCATCAACGGACAGAGCATTCCGTTCCACGACACCATTCATTTCTAGCCACTCTCGGACAGTGAGGACCGGCTGACCTCACGTGGTGGCAGTGCCAGCCCGCCGCTACGCCTGGTCAGCCCGCCCCGTCTGTCGCGCCAAGCCCGCGGCCGAGAGCCCAGACCACGAGCTGCGCGCGTGAATGCACGCCGAGCTTGGCCATCGCACGCTCAACATACACGCGAGCGGTACCCTCAGTGAT
>JAFAPL010000289.1 GCA_019247135.1 Chloroflexota bacterium
TCCTGGTCGGTCATCAGCAGCAGCGGGAGCTGGATCGGGCTCTGCTGCTGGGCCTGGCGCAACTGCTGGATCACCTGGGCGATCTGGGTCGTGCTGGAAATGTTCTCGCCGAAGAAGATGACACCGGCCGCTTCGCCGTTGGTGATGTGCTGGAACAGGGTGGACGGCGGGGTCAGGCCCGGATACGAGTAGACGATGCGCTGGCCTGCCTGTTGCTGAGGCGTCAGCGTGGCTGCACCAGCCCTTGGCGTCGCTCGGGTTGGCAGCAAGCTGAGGCCGAACAGGCCGATCGTGCCGGTCAGGGCCAGGCCGAAGCGGCGCCGGGACAGGGCGGGTCGGGCGGGTCGGGCGGGTGGCAGGCTGGAGCTGGACATCGGACTCTCCTTTTGCACGTGGCGCGTGCGGCGCTCTTAGAGCAGCGCCAGGGTAGCGGAGCGGTGGGTCGTGCCACTCATTGCGGAGCGCTTTGGGGTTTTGCTTGACCGAAACGGAACGCATCCCCCACGGAAGGATCGGCGCCGCTGGTCTGCGCCACTGATGGATTGCTGCGTGATCTCCGTCGGCGCGTAGTTCGGCGGGCTCGAGCGCGGCGTCTGGCGGTGCTCACTCCACTCGAGCAAGTTCGGGCAAAGCTACGCCCACGGCGCTGTAGGCGGCGCGCACATACGCTTCGGAGCGGGCAGAGCCGATAATGCCCGCGGCCATGCGATTCATCATGTACGCGAGCGTCATCCGACGTTCCAGGTCCATGATGATGACCGAACCGCCCCAGCCGCCCCAGAAACAGACCCGACCCGAGGGGATGTAAGCCACCGTCTCGGCCTTGGGCAGCCCGTAGCCGATCCCGAACCGGAGTGGAACTCCGAGCACCAGGTCGATTCCGTCCGATTGCTGGTCGAAAATCGACTCAATAACCTCGCCCGAGAGCAGTTTTACACCGTCGACTTCGCCGCCCAATGTGACGGCGGACATAATCCGCGCGACCGATCTCGCGTTGGCGTGTCCGTTGGCCGCGCCGATGTCGGCCGCGCGCCACGCTGGCGTATTTGCTGCGGCTGCATCCACCGGAGGACCGGTGAACGTGCGCACGACCGGACTCGTCGGGTCCATTGCGGCAAGGTCAAACGGGAGCGGGGGTGGAGGAACCACGGGTGCGATGCGCCCGAAGTCCGCCGGTTTCGCGCCGATTTGAAAATCGGCGCCCAACGGACCTGCGATCCGTTCTGCAACGAATTGCTTCAGGCCAATGCCGGTGACACGCCGAATGACTTCACCCAGGAGGTGTCCAAAATTCAAGGCGTGATAGCCGGAGGCCGTGCCGGGCTCCCACCAGGGCGCCTGGGCCGCCATGCGCGCGGTCGACCCATACCAGTCGTACAGGTCTTCCGTTGTTGCCGGCTGCTCCAGCCCGGACACCCCCGAGGTGTGCGACAACAGGTGCCGAAGCTCGATGCGCTCCTTGCCCGCCGCCGCGAACTCGGGCCAGTAGCGCGCCACGGGCGCGTACACGTCCAGTTCGCCGCGCGCGGCGAGCATCAGCGTTGCCAGGCTGCTGATCGTCTTGGTCGTTGACCAGACGTTTACGATCGTGTCCTGATCCCAGGGTTGGGTGTGGGCTTCGTCGCGCCAACCGCCCCAAATGTCCACAACATTCGCGCCGTCGAGATTCACGACGATCGAAGCGCCGAGCTCTTCGCCTGAATCGAGATTGCTGCGCAGCGCCTCCCTGACGGGCTCGAACCGCGCGTCGCACGAGCCTTGCACCTGAGCCATACCGCTCAACCCCGGGTCGAAGTCGCCCCGAAAGTCGAGGGTACCAGGCGGTAGCAAGCCGTTGCAGCGTCGATTGGATGTTGCTGATCTGGGCCCGCCGTCTTTACGGGTCACATCGATCTCGACTCGATGTTGTCGTTCTTCAAGCCGCGGGCGTCCGGGTGTATGGTGATGGCTTAATGCGGTGGGACGAGGTGAGCCTGCAGGCGTAGATGGCATGAGCAACGATTGGCGCCTGATGGACGCGGACGTTCACGTCGAGATTCCCAAA
>JAFAPL010000292.1 GCA_019247135.1 Chloroflexota bacterium
CAGCTCGCGCGACACCGGCGGCTCTGTCTGCAACACATCCAGTGCCGCAAACCCCACCTGCCCGTCCAGCAGCGCCGCCCGCAACGCGCCCTCGTCGATCAACGTGCCGCGCGCCGTGTTCACCACCAGCACCCCACGTTTGACCCTGTCGAGCTCGGCTGCCCCAATCGCGGGCGGCTCCCCGAGCACAGCCGGACGGTGCAGCGACAACACGTCCGATTCCCGCAACAGGTCCTCGAGCGCAACCGGTGACGCGCCGCGCCAGCGCACCTGGTTATCAGAAAGCAACGGATCGAACGCCAGAACACGCATGCCCAGCGCCGTTCCGCGACGCGCCATCGCCGTACCGATGCGTCCGCAGCCCATCAAGCCCAGGCTCAGCCCCCGAATCCGGTGCAGCGGCCGCACAGCTTCCAGTGACCACTCCCCAGACGCAACCACATTCCCGAGTGTGTGAACGCCGCGCAAGACGGCGAGCATCAACGCGAGGGCGTGATCGGCAACCTCTTCCGTGCAGTAGTCAGGCACGTTCCGCACGGCGATCCCCAGCTCACCCGCGGCGGCAAGGTCGATCGTGTCCAGGCCGACGCCATACCGCGCCACCATGCGGCAGCGCGTCATCCCGGAGAGCACCTCGCGCGTCATGCGCGCGTACTGGACGATGACGCCGTCTGCCTCCCGCACCAGGTCGACCAATCGCGGGCCGTCTTTTACCTGGTGCACCTCGAGGGCAATACCCGCCGCGTGGAAAATCGCCTGTTCGATGTCGACGTCGGGATAATCAATATCGGTGATGACGGCGCGTGCAGCGCTCATGAGGCGCACCCGCCCGCGATCGGCGGCAGCAGCTCGAGGCATTCGCCATCATGCAAGCGTTCGTCGAGGCGGACGATTTCGCCGCGCGCGTGGACCAGCAATTGGCCCCACAGCCATTCGTCTTTCATCGCGCTCGCAAAAGTTCGAAAGTCACCGCTCTGTCGTGCCAGCTGACACAGCAGGTCGCGCAATGTGCTGCCGTCAGGCAGGTCCATCACAAAACGGCCAGCGCCGAGCCCAGCGCGGAACGGCGGGTGCGCTTCGACCTTGACTTGCATACTGCTGTTCATTGTGCCGCCGCGGAGGCGAGCCGGGGCCCCAATCCAATCACGATGACGCTGCTGGCCAGGACGGGCAGGAACGCGCTCGCTGCCACATGGCTGGTGTCCCAGATAGCGCCAGCCAGGAGTGTCACCAGGAACGCGAGCGTATAGCTGATCGCGAACGTGCCCGCTGACAGGCGCGCGGCACCGGAACCACCGGCCAGCAGCGCAGGCAAAGCAAAGCTGAGGATCAGGATGTAGGCGGCGCAGAAGCCGAACACGCCCGCGGCAGCAACCGTCGACGGCCCCGGCAGCGTGATCACCACGAACAGCGCAGCCGCGATGGCCGCGCCGACGGCAACCGACGTTGCGCGGCGCGCAAGCACGCGCATTGGCACGAGGCCGATGACGAGCGAAGCAGGTAACTGGCCGCCGTTCAGAGCCGTGAGCGCGGCGGCTACGAGACCAGCCTGATCGGTGGCGTGCAGAAAGTCGGGGATGAAGGTGTTCGCCCCGAAGTAGATCAGGCTCGCCGACGATTGCAGCACTCCGAGCTGCCAGAGCCGCGGGTCGCGCCAGTCGGGCAGCGTGGTTTGCAGGCTCATGGCGGACGCTGCCGTGCGAGGGGCGAGCGCCAGCAGCAGGGCCGTCACGAGCACCGGTACCGACCACACCGCGAGCGCCGCCTGCCACGTGCCCACCAGTGGCAAGACGAGCGGCAACGTCAGCGCTGCGCTGAGCACTTCGCCAACCAGGAAACCGTTGGACCACACGCCTGTTGCTCGAGAGATCCAGCGTGGCTCTTTGAACCATTGACTGACCAGCACCGCCAGAGTCGGTTGGCTGACGGCGATGCCGACGCCCATTGCGAATGTCATCGCGAACAGCCAGACGGCGGAGTCGCCCAGGCCGCGCAGCGCCGAGGAAATGCCGATTGTCGTGACGCCGAGTATCAGCGCGGTGTGCGGGCCGAAACGCGCCATCAGAAACGCGCCGGGCAAGGCGGCGACACCGAACAGCAGCACTGGCAGGCCCGAAAGCGCCGCCACACCCTTCTCGTCCAGTCCGAGTTCCTGGTGAATGATCGGC
>JAFAPL010000296.1 GCA_019247135.1 Chloroflexota bacterium
TCCTGGTCGACTGGCACGATGCGAGCGCGGGCCAGCCCCAGCTGTTCTGGGACGACGGCATCCATCTGCGGCCCGAGGGCGCGCGGCTGTATGCCCGCCTCATCGCCGGGGCCACGTAGATCCGACACCGCGACGAGCGGCGATGCCCAAGAGGCCGCGTCTGATCGAAGACGGACCCGCCCCGCGCCGTTGGCGCCCGAGCTAATCAGCTCCGTGCACCACAACGGTAGGGCAGGTTCCACTGAGCGGACCCTACTTTTCGCAGTCCGCGGGGAGCTGGTCGCGGCCACACAGGCTACTCTCCGTCGTCGCCGCGACGATGCATAAGATCGTCACCAGCCCAGTCGATTGCGTCGACGAACGTGCGCGGCGGCGGAGCCGACTTGAAGTTGGCGGCATCATCGGTACTACCCGTGCCTGTGTATCGCGCGACGAGCGGGTAAGGAAACACCGGGCGCGTGCGCACCACCTGGCCAGACGCATCCGTTTGTACCCCGATCAACTGATCCGGAGCCTGATCGTGCTCGACCCAGTTGACAAGATCGAGAAGGACATCTGACGTGTTGGGCGTCGGGCCGCCTCCACCACAGTGGAACATGGCAGGAAACATGAACAGACGCGCAAATTCACGAACCTGTGCGCGTCCGCCCATCGTCTGCTGCAGGGCGGCGTAGTAGTCCACGGTGCCGCGTGGTGGAATCAGTGGGTCGGCCCAGCCGTGGTACAGGATGAGCTTTCCACCACGCGCCTTGAAGCGAGTGAGATCCGGGTCAATGGCGGTGCCTTTCAGACCCTCGCGGGCGACGCGGTCGAAGTCTTGCCGAGTGAAGGCGAAGTTCTCAGCATTGAGACCCGTCTGACCGAGTGGCAGCGCCATGAAGCGCAGGTAATTGTCGCTGGCGCTGAACGCGAGCATTGGCGCACCGGGTGGCGGGCTGAGCCACGGAATCGGCAGGGTCCAGCCCAGCTCGCTTCCGTGCTCCTCGCCCGGGCCCGGGTAGAGCGCTTCGCCGGATGGCGTGTGCGGAAAGTCGTAGATCGTTCGCGCCGCCTTGACCTGGGCCTCGCTCAGGCAACTGGCACCCGATCCACCACCGGGGCATTCGATCGTGCCTGGATCGAACTGACAGGCTCGGGGGTCGTCTATCTGATTGTCGTGGAGACCATCCAGATCATCGCATGCCGCCATGACCGCGCTGTGCAATACGGCAGCATGTGGCGCGTCGATGATAAGGTTGCCGCTGGCGTCAAGATTCGCCCTGACCACCCATGCGGTGGCTTCGGTTGGCAGAAATGCCCAGAAGTTCGCCGGCGCACCGGCGATGATGCCAATGAAGTCGTCCGGATAGCGTTGAGCCTCCATCAACCCTTCACGGCCACCGTCAGAACACCCGCTGAAATACGCGCGCGCTGGCGCCTGGCCGTAGAACGCGGTGATGATTGCTTTCGAAACCACCGCCAGGCCGTGCACCGCACGAAAGTCGAAGTCGATTCGGAGCTGTTCGTCGTCTCCCGCCCACAAGCCATCGAAGGCGTTACCGCCGGTGTGACCGTCGTCGGTGGCCGCTAAGGCAAAATCGCCACCTAACTGCTGATCACACGCGGGAAACGATGTCGGGTTGATGGATCCGCAAAAACCGCCGCACCCCAGCTGCAGGTAGCGACCCTGCCACGTGGTGGTTGGCAATTTTAATTCGAAGTGTATTTGCGGCTGGATATAGCCCAGGACATCGCAATACTCTGGCGTCTGTCCGGAGGCACCGACCACGTTGGCCGAGGTGATCCGTGTCGGAAAATCTTCCAACTGGGAGAAGTCTGGCACGCCGGGTTGGCCTGCACCCTTCGGTCCGGTCGTGCCATTCTGAACGAGCGCGGCACACGTGATTTTCGCCGATATAGTGGGCAGGCCCGCCGCTTGCTGGACCGCGGCAGCATCGAGGCTTTCACTCGCAGTGACGGAATCCGCGGAATCGGCGGAATCGGCATGTGCGCCTGCAGGCGCAAGCAGCGAACAGACGATCAACCCAACGCTGGCCAGCACGCGGGTGGCGTGCCCTACCACAGATCCGAGCATTGAGATCCCCCTCGATCAATCGAGCGCTTGATCTGGTGCCGAGTCTAGCCGCCGCGCCACCATCGGTCAACGTTCCCCAGTACTCAGCGGTGCGGACTTCCACCCGGTCATCAGCGCAGCTCGATTGGCGGTAGTATGCCGATGATGGCAGGAGTTTCGATGCGTTTTCGACTTTTCGCCGGTGTGTGCGTGTTGGCGGCCGCGATCCCGCTACTGGGTGCTGGAGGTGCGAGTGCCCAGCCGGAGGTGGTTACTCCGAATCCAAATTTTGCGATCACCCAGCAGCTCGTTGAGATCACTCCGCGCGTGGTCGCGAAATGGTCTGTGCCGACGGATCCTTCAAATCGGAGCTCCGTCGCGTATCTCATGATGCACCCGCACAATAGCTATCTCGATATTGCGCCGTGCACCGAGATGGCGCAACGCGGCTACCCCATACTCTGCGTCAACGACCGCATGGTGTCCGGCGGTGGCAAAAGTGACGACATCATCTGGGACGATATCGCGCTGGATCTTAAAGCCGCCGTGGATTGGTTGCACAAGCAGCCAGAGGTGAGCAATGTAGTGTTCATTGCGTACAGCGGCGGCGGACCGATTATGTCCTATTATCAGACCGCGGCCGAAAACGGGGTAGGCGTTTGTCAGGACCCCGATAAATTCATGCCGTGCGGCGACGCGCTCGCGAACATGACGCCTGCCAACGGCATCGTCCTGCTCGAGTCACACGTGGGCTACGCGACCACCAGCGGACTGCTGACAAACGACCCCTCCGTCATCGAGGATGATCACACGGGCTTCCTGACGTCGAACGCCATCGATCCAAGCCTGAACGCATTCCTGCCAGAAAACGGCTATGACCCGACGAACTCGCAGTATACCCGGAATTTCCTGTCTCGGTTCTTCGCCGGCCAAGCTGCCCGCGAAGATCGCAACGTCCGCTGGGCACAGCAGGAATTGGCGCGAATTCAGTCGGGTAGCGGCGATTTTCCCGACGACGAGCCGATGATTATTCCCCGCAACTACGTGCAGATCTGGAATCTTGATCTCAATCTCCTTTCCGAGACGCACGGGCAGTACAACCTCATCACGCCGACCGGGATCAGGCATGGACCAATCCATACCGTACGTGTTGCCGGTGGCATCAACGGCGATCCCGCCAAGGTCGACTTTCAGTACGGCGGAGCGGGTACGTTCAGCATCAGTGTGCGGTCGTTCCTCAGCACGTATGCCGTGAAGACGAACGGACCGTTGATGATCTCGAACAATGACATCGAAGGCATTGACTGGGCCTCGAGCAACACGTCGACTCCGTCGAACCTGGAAGGCGTGCACGTGCCGGCGCTACAGATTGCGGGCACTGGCTGGTACTGGGCTGTACCCAGCGAAATCGAGTTCAACCACCTCGCCAGCGCGGATAAGGAGATTATATTCGTCGAGGGTATGGAGCACGCCCTGGATACCTGCAAAGCCTGCGAGCAATACCCTGGCCAATACGGCGATGCAGGGGCAGAGGCTTTCGATTATATTGCCGCCTGGACCAGGTCTCGATTCCCGGAATAACTCGATGCCACTCCGACAGACACGAGTGTATGAATCGACTTGGCCAATACAGTACGGACAACGAAGCAACCGAATTTTTTAAAATGCTGTGGCGGAATCGTCGCGGGCAGCACCTTCGAAACAACGTTCAGCGTGCGCTGGCTGCGGCCACGTCCACCGCCTCGGCGCTTGGCCTGACAGTCGATGACGCGGTCGTTCTTCAGAACTCCAACAAGCTGGCCGTGCGTCTGCTGCCCTGTGACGTCCTTGCGCGGGTCGCACCCGTCGCGCAGCAGGTCGCAGTGTTCGAAGTCGAGCTTGCTCAACGGCTCGCCGAGACGGGGAGTCCTGTCGCTGCTCTCGAACCTCGAGCTGAGCCGCGCGCCTACGAGCATGACGGCTTCGTGGTCACCCTGTGGACCTACTACGCATCTGTGACACCTCCAGACATCCCACCAGCTGACTACGCGAATGCGTTGGGGCGGCTGCATGCGGGTATGAGGAAGCTGGATGTCACAACGCCGCACTTTATGGATCGAGTCGCGCAGGCTGAGCAACTCGTGGCGAGCCGCGACCAGACTCCAGCGCTCGCCGACGCGGACCGGGAGCTTCTCAGCGAAACATTCAGGAGCCTGGGACGAGCGATCGCCGACCGTGGCGCCGCGGAGCAGCTGCTGCACGGTGAGCCACATCCCGGCAACGTGCTCAGCACGAAGAACGGGCCGCTGTTCATCGACCTCGAGACCTGTTGCCGTGGGCCTATTGAATTCGACCTCGCCCACGTGCCCGAAGAGGTGATCGAGCACTATCCGGAGGTTGATCAAGAACTGCTCGGCGCGTGCCGGGTCCTGGTTCTTGCGATGGTCGCCGCGTGGCGCTCGGACGCATCCGACCGATTCCCGAATGGGCGACGATGGGCCCAAGAGCTCGTCAGCACACTGCGCAAGGGTTCGACACGCGAGCGTGGAGTAGGATCGGGTTAGAGCACTCGTGCCGATGCCGCGGCAGACCCAGCAACCGGCCCCAGGT
>JAFAPL010000302.1 GCA_019247135.1 Chloroflexota bacterium
ATCGGCGCCGTCCGCGCGGGCAAGCACGTGCTGGTCGAAAAACCGCTCGCCGCCACCCTCGAACAGGCCGACCGCATGATTGTCGCCGGCGAAGCCGCCGGCAAAATAGTCATGGTGGGCGAGACCGTCTGCTTCGACCCACTGCTGACGTTCGCGGCAGACCTGATCCGCGACGGCGCGATCTCCGAGCCCGCGCTCGTGCAGATCAATCGCGAGGCGTATCTGAGAGCGTCGTTCCTGCACGACCGCCGCTGGTTCCTGGACGAGAAACTCGCGGGTGGCGGGATCATGCTGTCGGGGGGAGTACACGACTTTCAGATTGTGCGCATGCTGCTCGGGGAACCAATCGAGGTGTACGCCGTGCGCGCCCGTCAGCGGTTCCGCGAGATGCAGGGGGACGACACGAGTGTCGCCACCGCGCGCTTTCCGAACGGCGCGACGGCCATTCTCATCGAGAGTTTTCTGATGAAGTCGCTCATCACTGCGACAGGCCACGAGGAGCACACCGTACGTGTCGACGGCGACCTCGGGAGCTTGCGGCTGGACTTGCGTACACGTTCGCTCCGTCTGTTCAGCGAGCACCCCGCCTGGCAGCGTGAGGGCGTGTTGACGGAGCACGACCTGCGTCTCGAACAGCAGGACCCTTTCGACCGCGAGATCGCTCACTTTCTCGATTGCATTCGCACCGGCACGGAGCCACTGACGAACGCGCGCGACCAGCGCCGGACCCTGGAGCTCGCCCTGGCCGCCTATACGTCCATGCGAACCGGCGCTCCCGTCACTGTTTGACGGAAGGATGCCGAGGCGCGGTCGTTTTCCCACAGCCGAACCGACACGGCGGAGAGGTTCGGCGCTCCCAGGGTCTTGCTGAGACGCTCGCAAATGATGCACGCAAATTGTTCGATACTCGGATTCAGTCCAGCGAACTCCGGTAAATCATTCAACAACCGGTCCGCATAGGTGGCGCGAACGTCGGCAAGCGCGGCGTCAACCTGCGTGATGTCCACCAGGTATCCGTGTTGGTCCAGTTGGGGTCCGTCTAGCTGGAGCTCCAGCACGTAGTGGTGCGAATTGCGCTCGTTTTCCGGACCCCAATCTCCGCCAATCAGAAAATGCTGCGCGATGAAATCGGTGCGCACGGTCACCGAATACATCTACTGATCGATCAGGCGCGCGCGGCCTGACGTGCCGGATAGTACGCACTCAGGAACGCGCGCACCGCGCCGACGAATGCCTCGAACTGCTCACGGCGGATGTTGTGGCCCGCGCCTGACACACGCACGACCTGCAAGCTCGGCAAGAGCTGCTTCGCCTCTTGCGCCGCCTCAGGCGTGACGATACCGCCCCGCTCAGGATCGCTGGTCACCAGCAGCATCGGGCAACGCACCTTCGGCAGCAGCTCGCGCCACTGCAGCATCGGGCGGGTACGGCCCATCTGATCCATGAACTGGCGGCTCACGCGCGTCTTGGCGTCGACCCACGGTCCGAATTCCTCGTCCGACCAGCCGGGATGGATCTCGCGACCACGCGCAGCCGCGGCTTCGCGCCCTTGCGTCTGTGCGATTTCGATGTTCCTTCGCATCTCGGCACGCGGATCATGACCTGTCGGCGTCGGTGGGTCCTGCATCCGAATGCCCGGATCTTCGAGCACGGCGCAGCTCACCAGGTCGGGGTACATTGCCGTGAGAGCAAGCGTTGAGCCGGCTCCCATCGAGTGACCGCCGACGGCCGGTCGGTCGAGACCCAGCTCGCGAATCAGACCCGCCAGGTCGGCCGCGTGATCGCCGCTCGTATAGCCGCTCTCGGGCGCTTCCGACTGCCCGTGCCCGCGCGCGTCGGGCATGATGACGTCGTAGTCCGCTTCGAGCACCCGCGCCAGCCGTGTCCAGCACAGGCCGCTGTCGGTGGCGCCATGCGCGAGGAGTAGAGGCGGCTTCCCACCACCCGTGCGCGTGTAGTGAATGCGGATGCCGTTCGTAGTGACATCGCCGCTGGTCCAATCGCTCACACACCCTACGCTATCTTAATCACGTACCACGCGCGGCAGGCGTAATCGGTTTGGAGGATCCGCGGCATGGGCGACCGCATCGTTGTTGACTCGAGTGAGCTGCGTGGGTTGGCGCGCGCCGCCCGTCAGGCGCGCTCCGACCTGGATGCCGTCAAGGCTCGAGCCGGCAACGTCATGGCCAGCCTCGACACGCGCGGCTGGAACGCCGGCGCCGCCGAGTCCGCGTGGAACGCCGCCCGGAGCGGCATGACCGCGCTGGCCAGCAATCTGGATCAGCGTGCTGGCGACCTCGACTTTCGTGCCGGGCTGCTGGACGAGTACGAGAACGGGTCGTTCAGCGGTGGCGTCCCGGGCGGGTTCCCACTCGTCGATCCCGTCAACAGCTTTTCAGGCAACTTGCTGCACACCGAAACCGACGTCGCCCTCCCAACCCGCGGCGGTCTCGGCTTGCTGCTCACGCGGACCTACAACAGCCGCGATCCGCGCCGCGGTTTCTTCGGCCCAGGCTGGACCAGCTCGCTCGAGTGGAAAGTCATCCCGATGCCTGATGGCTTCGTCGTCGTCCGTTGTGCCGACGGAAAGCGCGAGCGGTTCGACCTGGCGCCGGACGGCACGTATGTCGGTGACTTCGGCGTCCACACCTACCTGAACGAATTGGACGGCGGTGGCTGGCGACTCGCGCTCTCAGGCCGCCGTACGTTCCTCCTCTTCAATGCGCAGGGCGATCTCGAGGCCATCACGGATCGAAACGGCAACGCACAGCACGTCGAGCGTGACATCGCGGGTCGCCCGCATCGGCTCAGCGATGCCGCCGGGCGCTGGCTCGAAGTCGAATATGACGCGGAAGGCTCACCGCGCCTTGTGCGCGATTCCGCTGGCGCAGTCTGCCACTACGAGTTCGACGATGCTGGCCGACTGGTGCGCTTCACCGATCCGAGTGGCGCAAGCACTCACTATGCCTACGATCACGCGAGCAGGCTGGCGAGCATCAGCAACGCGCTCGGCAACGCGGTCCTTTCGAACCAGTACGACGCCAGAGGCCGCGTGCTGGAACAGATCGACCCCGTCGGCGGGACCAGTCGCTTCGATTACGACGATGCTCAGCAACTGACCACGCTCACGGATCCAGGAGGCGGAACTCTGCGGATCCACCACGATGCGCGCGGCCAGGTCGCCCGCGCAGTGGACGCGCTTGGCGGGGAGACCCTCTACACGTACACACCCTGCGGCAATCGGGCTTCGATGCGAGATCGGCGCGGACAGTTGTGGCAGTGGGAGTACGACACCGGTTGCCGTCGCACAGCGGTGATCGACCCACTCGGCAACGTCCAACGCATGACCTACGACGACAACGACAATCTCACCTCGCAAACTGATCCGCTCGGCCATACGTGGCGGTACATCTACGACGAACGCGGCAACCTGGTCGCGAGCATCGATCCTCTCGGAGCACGAACCTCGGCCGATGTGGATGGCTGCGGCCAACTCACACGCGTTACTGACCCGGACGGTGTATCGACCGCGTTCACCTACGACGCCACGGGCAATCTGACACGCATCGAGACCGCCGCGGGCGCTTCGCAGTTCGAGTACGACGCGGCCGGTCGCCGCGTGGCCTTCACTGACGCCAACAGGCATCGGCATCGAGCGCGCTACGACGCGGCGGGTCGTCTGCTCGCGTACATCGACCCGCTCGGCAATACGACCGGGACCGAGTACGACGCCGCGGGCAACTGTGTGCGGATCGCCTACGCGGACGGGACCAGCGTTTCAATCGAGTACGACGCCGCCGAGCGGCCCATTCGCGTCACCGACCCGCTCGGCTCTCACGTGAGCATCGAATACGACGCAAACGGCAATCGAACTCGGCTCGTCGATCCCACAGGCGCCGCCGCGCGCATCAGCTACGACGTTCTCGACCGTCCGGTCGCGCTTTCCGATCCACTCGGCAACACGTGGCGGCGCGAGTTCGACGCGGAGGGCCGTGTCACAGCCGAAACCGACGCGGAAGGTCATACCACGCGCTACGCGTACGACCCGCGCGGCCTGCTCGAAAGCATCACCGACCCCGCCGGCAATCGCACGCGAGTCGTCTACGACGCAGCCACGCGAGCGACCGAAGTCGTGGATTCGCTCGGCGCGAGCATCGGACTCGAATACGACGCCCTGGGTCGACGCGTTGCCGAGACGAGCCCGCTCGGAGACCGCGACCTCTGGCATTGGAGTCCGGCGGGCCGGCTCGCCGAGTTTCTCGACAGCCTCGGACGGCGGCTCACATTCAACTATGACGCCGCCGGCCGGCTAACCGGAGCGACCGATACGGTCGGCGCGCAGATCAAGTACAGCCTGGACCCTGTCGGCGATCTCGTATCGAAGACCGACCGTGCCGGTGCTGTGACGCGTTTCGAATACGACATCGCCAACCGTCCGGTCGCGACGATCGACGCGCTCGGCAACAGGACGCGCTACAGCCTCGACGCAGTTGGCAACGTGCTCGCCATTGAAGACCCCGCCGGGCATACGACCGGCTTCGAATACGATGCCGCGTCGCGCTTGACGGCGGTCATCGACGCGCTCGGTGGCCGCACGCGCTACGTGTATGACCGACGCGGCGCACTCATCGAGCGCACCGACGCCAACGGGCACGCGACGCGCTACGCCTATGACCCGAACGCACGGCTTAGCGCCCTGACGGACCCGCTCGGTCGTACGACATCGATCGAGCGCGACGCGCTCGGACGACCCGTGCGCACCCGCTATCCCGACGGCTCTGCCCTCACGACGGTCTTCGACGCCCGCGGACTTGCCGTGCGCGCGGACGGCACCGATGGCTTGCGCGTCCAACTCGACTATGACGCGGTGGGCCGCCCGTCGCGCATGCAGGACCACCTCGGGGAAACGCACTTCGCATTCGACGCGGTCGGACGCCTCACATCCGTCAGAGACGCGTCAGGTGCGCAAACTCAATTTGCATTCGACGCCGTCGGAAATCGCACCACGGTTGCGCTTCCGAATGGACAACGTGTCAATTACGACCACGACGATCGCGGCTACCTCGTAGGCATCCGCGACTGGCTCGGCGGCGAATCCCGACTCGACTATGACCAGCGCGGCCGGCCCGTGTCACTTCGTCACGCAAACGGCGTCCAGACGCTCGCCACCCGTGACGCGCTGGGCCGCGTCCTCGAGCTGCGGCACACGTCAGGCACGGGCGCGCCGCTGGCGAGCTTCAAGTACGGCTACGACGCGCTCGGGAATCTCACGACCGAGGACGAACACAGCTACGGCTATGACGCGCTTTCGCGCCTGGTCGCGGCCGATGAGACGCACTTCACCTACGACGCGGTCGGCAACCGCATTGCTGTCGAAGGTCCCGGCGGGAGCAGCCTCCGGGGGCGCTATGACGCCGCCGACCAGTTGCTCGAGTGGGGTGCGACGGCTCTCGAGTACGACGCCCGCGGCAACCTGACCAGGG
>JAFAPL010000148.1 GCA_019247135.1 Chloroflexota bacterium
ATCGGCCATACTGTGCGCGAAAGGATCCGATCGACCATGCGCCGCGTCAATATCCAGGCTGCCTTTCTGGGCGAGGGCGGAGTCAGCGATACGGGGGACGAAGAGGGGCTGGCGCTGTCCGTGCGAGGTGGTGAGATCGTGCTCGTACTGCCGGCCGATACGCCCGAGTCACGGGCCGTCGAGGCGGCATCGACCGTGCGTGGTTCCCTGCGACTCGAAACTGGCCGGGTACTGACGTTCGAAATTCACGACGGTGCAGTCGGCGCGTTCTTCGAGGACGAGCCCGGTGAGCTCTTCGACCGACGCGAAGCAACTCCCGCCGATGGCCTCTCCAGTGTGAGCGCCAAACCGGCGCAACACGATACGTTCGGTGGCGCAAACGCGCTCCATGGTGCGGCTGCCACAGCGCGGGATGTCATGACGACCAACGTCGTGAGCGTGACCGCGCAAGAAAGCGTCGACGAGGCGGCGCGCCTGCTGACGTTCCACGATGTGAGTGGGCTGCCGGTTTGCGATGGCTCGCGGGTAGTTGGGGTGCTCAGCGAGGCCGACCTGATCGGCAAGAGCGGTTCGACGGTAGGCGAAGTCATGACGGCACCCGCCGTCACCATCTCTGAGACAACGAGCCTGGAGGACGTGGCACAACGGCTCACGCACCAGCGGATTCGTCGCCTTCCCGTGGTGGATGCGAAGGGCAACCTGGTCGGCATCGTAAGCCGCCATGATGTCCTCGTCTGGGCGAGTCGTCGGGTACCAGCCGCAAGCCGCTAGTCCCTACTCGTCAGTCGTCTGGGAGCCGACAGGTCCAACGTCGGCGATCACGCCTTTGCGTTTGAGGAATTTTCGAACCTCGATGAACACGGCGCGCAGCAGCGAGGCCTCGCGTACGTCCAGCCGCGTCCGATAGAGCGCGACGCGCAGCGAGCGCAAGGCGCTGGTGCGAGAGCGCGAATGCAAAAACTCGATGGCGTCGAGCGCTCGCTCGAGGTCGGCGAACAAGTGCTCCAGGAGCTCTGAGCTGGCTATCGGCGCGACTCTGCGAGGCGGTCGGTAGCGTTGCTGCTCGCCACCTGAGCGTTGAAACACCTGGTAGAGCACCAACAGAGCGGCCTGGGCAAGGTTGAGCGATGGGTAGGCGGGATTGGTCGGAATCGTCGTCACGGCGTGGCAGGCATCCAGCATCGTGTTGGAGAGGCCGTAGTCCTCGCGACCGAAGACCAGTGCCACGCTCTGGCCCGCCTGTGCAGCTTCGGTCGCGGCGTCGAGGGCCGCGGCAAACTGCAGCGCATTGCGCTCGACGCGGTTGTGCTTGCCTGTGAAACCGAGGACGAACTGGCGGTCCGCCACTGCCTCAGGCAACGACTCGACGACCTGCGTGGCCTCGACGATGTGCTGGGTGTAGTGCGCGATGCCGCCAACGTGCCATGGATCGAAGCCAACTGGCCGGACCAGGCGCAGACGGAGAAACCCCGTGTTCGCCATCACCCGCACGACGCCGCCAATGTTCACTGGGTCGGTTGGCTCGACCAGGACCACCAGCACGTTGGTGAACCAGTCCGGAGGGCGCCAGGTCTGGTCGGAGGCGACGAAGGCCAGGGACTCGTCACGGCGCGTCAGCGGGTCTTCGGGCTTGCGGCGCACGAAGCGTGACGAGCGATCGGTCAAACGCCCAATTGAAACACGCCTGGCCGCGGGCTACCCTGCGGGCCAGCATGGTCTACCCGCGCAAGTGCCCAAGCTGCGGACGTGACGAGCCGTCACCTGAGCAGCTGTACAGCACGCGAGCAGCCATGGACGGAGGCACCCCCTCGCCGTGGCGTTCAGAACAACCCGGCCGCATACTCGACCTTCGGTGTGGCGCCTGCTGGGCGCTGTTCCGCTGGGATTATTTCGGCTCGCACTTGATCGAGATCATCAAAGAGGGCGACCCGACCGCCGTGCCTGAGGCGCTGCGCGACGACTAGTCTAGGTCTGTCCAGAAACGATCGACCGGTTTGGTGTCATCCTGAGCGCAGCGA
>JAFAPL010000835.1 GCA_019247135.1 Chloroflexota bacterium
CCCTGGGGATCGGCCAGCAGCTTGCCACTGGCCAGATTGGCGATCTTGTAGCCCCTGGCCGCCGCCGCGTTCCCGCCACCGCCCAGCCCGCCGCCGATCGCCTTGGAGACGGCGATGGCGGCGATGCCGGCCAGGGCGGCCTTCACCATCGGATTCCCACCCCCGCCACTGCCGAGCAAGCTTGCCAGCAGGCCAGGCTGTTGCTGGTGGAGCTGGCTGGTTGCCTGCGCCAGGTAGTTCGGGTCCTGATACTGCTCGGCCGATGCTCCCATACCGAAGCCCGAGTAGCCTTGCTGTTGCGCCTGCTGCTGCACGTACTGCGCGAACTGCATGCGCTCCTGAGGCGACATGCGCGCATACGCCTGCTCGGCGGCGGCCTGGTACTCCTGCGGGGATAGGTTTGGTGCTACCTGTTGGTAGCGCTGTGCGACCTCCTGGTCGGTGTACCCCTCCTGGGGCGGACCCTGCTGATAGCGATTGGCGAAGTTCTGATAGTCCTGCTGCTGAGCCGGGTTGCCCAGCAACGAGCTAAGCATGCTCACGTTCTGCCTCCTCTACCCCGTTCCGTTGCCTGGCGCGACGCGCCGCGCGGCGGCTGACCGAGCCGCGGCCGAACAGCCCCGGCTCGGTCACCGATGATCGCCACAGATACGGTTCGGGCCGTGCTCCTAGTCGGTCGCCCGCTCCCAGGCGTCACGAATCGCCTGGCCGGCGCGGTCCCAGGGCGTGTCCGGGTGCGTGCGCGACCAGTCGCGCCGCACGTCCGGCTCGATCTCCGACCAGCTCCTGCCCCGATACTGCGACTGGTCGCGCAGCCCGTAGCCATACTGGTACGCCGGCTCGACGTCATCCCAGCGCCCGCCGCTGGTCCCGTATTGCTGCTCCCACCGCCGGCGGTAGGCCGGCATGGCTGCCGCCCAGTCGGCCGTGGTCGGCGTCGTCCCGGCGCCGCTGCTCACCGTGCCCGAGGCGGCCGCCCTGGTGCCGCCCGTGGTCGTGCTGCCTGCGCCCGCGCCACGCAGCGCCTGGCCCTGGTCCTCGACGCGCAGCTCTTCACGCCGCACCGTGGCGTCGACCGATTCCGTCTCCTGGGTCGTGCGCTTGCCGACCTCGACCTCCTCGTAGACCACCGGCCGCTTCTCGACCGTCACTTCCTCCTCGGTCACCGGCACCTCGATCGTCTCGCCCCGGTCGCTGATCGGCTGCTCGGCCGGCCGCCGATCGACCGCGTGGCGCTCGACGTAGACCTCCTCGCGCGTGACCGGCACCTCGACCGTGCGCTGCTCGCTGACCACCTCGGTCTGGAGCCGCACCTCGCCCGTCTGCACCGTGCGCTTGCGCGGGATCAGCTCCTCCTCGCGGAGCTGCAACCGCCGCCGCTCCTCGCCGGTCCGCCTGGCCGCATCCGTTTCCCGCGTCGCGCCGCCAGCCTGCCTCGCCGCGTCGGTCTCCATCGCCGTCGTCGTGGTTCGCTGCTCGGTATCGGTGCGCACCACATCCGTGTCCACGTCATCGACGTCGGTCGGGCCCTGGTCGTAGCCAAGCGTGTCGAGCTCGTCGCGGCTCACGTTCAGATTGATCCGGTCGCCCTCGACGTTGCGGATCGCGCTGAAGGGGATGTGGTGCTCGCGGCCGAGCCCCAGGAAGCCGGTCGGGACGCGCAGGTACCCGCCACCGCTCGGCGAGCGACCGGCGTCGCTCGCGTCGTACACCTCGTCGATGGTGCCAACCTTGTCGCCGTTGGCGTCGTAGACGTCCATACCGGCCGCCAGCTTGTCCGCGTAGGTATTGCTTGCCATCTGATCGTTCTCCTGCTTCCTCACGTTGTGCTGCGCCTGTCGGGCGCATCGATGGGTGACCAGCCCTGCTTGGCTCTTGGTCACATGCTCCCGGTTCGTGATTGCGCCGCTGGACTGCCACCAGCATCATGCAGCCGCCGTGCCAGTCCTTCGTGATCGAACTGCTGGGGTCGGCCGGCGCGCTCGAGCAGCGCCAGCCGATTGCGGGATACCTCGCGCGGTTCTCTGTGGTCCCGACCGGCGCCTCTGGTGCGCCGGACACGTCGGCCACGGCGCGCCGCGCGGCCGCCATCCACCGTCGAGTGGCGGGTTCGCCCGCTCCTAACGCTCAGAAGGGCTAGCTGTAGCGGGCGTAGCGTTGCGGACGGCTCGTTCTCCGTCGCTGGTAGTCGCACTCCACGCAGGTGGCATGTCGGCGCCGCACCTGTTCGATCGGGTCAAGGTCAGCAAAGTTCGCCAGGGCAAGCGTGTGACCGCACGGCTTGTACACAAGCTGCCAGCACTGACCCAGGTCCACCAGCACGCCAATGCCAACGATCGGGATGGGGCGCATGCCGGTGATTGAGCTCGACCGCAGGCAGCGTCATGGTTGAGGGACGGCTGAAAACCTGTGTGAATCGCCGCCTGGACCGGGCAGAGGTGGTGCTTGTCGGGCGCCGCGCAGGGAGCCGCCCGCGAGCCGGCGGAAAGAACCGGCCTGCCTCGTGGTACAGCCAGTAAATGTCCGCTGGGCGGCTCATGGTCACCGCGGCCAGCACCAGCTCGC
>JAFAPL010000897.1 GCA_019247135.1 Chloroflexota bacterium
CCGGAGGTGCATCCCTTTCAGCAGCTGGAGCCACCTCCACAACCGGCGGCTGTGTCGCCGCCTCCGCCAGAGGGTTGGCTCGGGTGCCTTCCTGTGGGCTGACATCCACCTGGTCGGGCGCGAGCCCATACTGCGCGGCCTTTGGCAGCACTTGCCCAGCGCGCACCTGCGCCACGACGTGGTCCCATGTCTGTCGAGGGAAGGCTGCACTGCGAAGTTCTTTGAACTTGGCCAGATGGATGCGCGCGGAGACAGCGGAGGTACTGATCAGGTCTTGCGCGATCTGCTCCTCGGTGGGCTCAACATCACGATCCTCCGCGAGCCGTCGCGCAATCGCGGCGCACACGTCCTCTTTGAAACGCAAGAGGAGCGCGAACTCGTCGATCTCCTGGTACGTCATCCCTTTGATCACGCCGGTGCGCTTCAACTCGCGCATCTCAGCCGCGAAAGGGTCCGCCGGCGGTGGCAATGGTCGTGGCGCCGCCCAGGGTATATGCTCCCAGTAAGTAGCCAGGTCGAACGGTTTCTCAGTCATCCGTTTGCCCTCCTGGAAGGGGTCGCCGTCACGGGCGACCTCTTCGTTTTCCAGCCGATGTTACCGACGCATTCCTCCGCGTGAAACATCCGTCAGGCCCGTTTCACAGCCAGGGTCCGAGGCGCGACAATGGGCACGCGATGAACACGCGAGCCGCGGCGTTCGTGCGCTTGCTCGCCACTCCCTCCCGCGCGTCGGCAGAGCCCCTTCAGGCGCAGCCCCAGGCGGTCGCGCAGCTGCCGCTGGAGCAGATCCACGAGCCGGTGATCGGGGTGCGCCAGGACTACGACGCGGACGGCCTGCAGGAGCTGGCCAGCTCGCTGCGGCAACACGGCCAGCTGCAGGCGATCTGCGTCCGACCCCTGGGACCTGACCGCTTCGAGGCGATTTACGGCGTACGTCGGCTGCGCGCGGCGCGGCTGGCCGGCTGGACGCGCATCGCCTGCACCCTGCGCGTGGACCTGTCCGAGGATCGGGACGATGCGCTCGTGCTCAGCCTGGTCGAAAACCTGCAGCGCCGAGACCTGGGCGGCGCCGAACGCGCGCACGCGCTACGCCTGCTGGCGGCGCGCTATGTGCCCGCCTCGCGCGGCGGCGGCGTGCACGACCTCCAGCCGGACTCGATGAGCGGTCTGGGCCGTCAACTGGCGGTCTCCAGAAAAACGGTCGCCCGCTGGCTGGGCATCGCCGGCCAGCCGGCGGTGCTGCAGGCGGTCGAGGACGGCAGGCTGGCGCTGGCGCACGCCGGGCGGGTCGCCTCTGCGCCGCGCGAGCACGTCGGACACGTGTTGGAAGAAGCCATCGACCGGCAGCTGACTGTCGCTGCCATCGAGGAGCGCGTGCGGCAGTTGCGCTGCGGGCAGCATGCGCCGTCGGCCAATGTGCGCGCGCTGCGCCAGGCGCTATCCGCGCTCGAGCGCGTGCACGAGGTCGACGGCGAGCAGGAGCAGGAGTTGCTCGAGCGACTATGGCGCAGCGTCAGCCGGCTGCACGATTGCCGGACGGGGGCTCCGGCGCACACACAATCCACCCCGGCCACGAGCACGTAACAGACGTTTCACGGGCACGTTTCACGGGGTAGACTGCGGACGTGCGCCAGGTTCGGGCGTGCTCCCTGAATACCCTCGGCGACGTCTGCTCGAGTCGCCCTGATACGGAACGCTGATGGTCTGGGGGCCACGTTCGACGCCGTGGAGCGGCGCGATGCGTCCCCGTTCGCGACTGATCGCCGCCAGCGGCGGGCCCGCCGCCACGGGTCCGCACCCGCCGCACATCCTGGCCAGTCCGCCGGGCACCAGCGCACCGATCGGCGCGATCAACTACACACCCAGGACCAATCAGATCCACGCGCCCGGCATCCTGGCGCCGGTCGACGAGCTGAACTACTCGCTGCTGCCCGCGGACACGGGCATGGGCATGGGTCAGGAGGCGGGTGAACGCTACGGCACCGCACCACCTGGCCAGCAAGGCCGCTACAGTTCCGCGCCGTCCACCCTGCACAACACCTTTGCGCCGGGTCAGCCGCCGCTGTCACCGCGGCCGTATGGCACCGGTTCTGGCCCACGCAACGTCGTGTCCGGACCGGGTCCGCGTGGCTTCGGCGAGCGGGCCAGCATGCTCGGCAACACACACGGCTGGGGCATGGGTGCCGGCCAGTCAGCTGGCGATCTGACCCCGGATGAACTCGATCAGAACCGCAACGCCATCCTGCCCGATGTGCCCGGTGGTGGCGCGAGCAACGGGGGCGGCACAGCTCCGACGCCCGCCACAGCCGCGCCCGACACCCAGCCTCAGACGCCCCAGGCGCCAGCGGCGAATTCCGACGCGGCGATCGCCCTCTCGAGCACCGCCGATCAGAACTCGACACCGCCGGCGGGCTGGCACTCGGAAGGCGGCCCCAACGATCGACCCGGTCACCCAAGCCAGTTGTGGTGGGTCAGCAACGACGGCAGCAAGCGACTGTACCTCGGCCTGTTCCAGCCCACCGTGCCCGGTTCGCCCGATCGCTTCGTACGCGCCAACAAGACCGAGCAACAGAACAGTTCGACGGGCATCGACTTCTCGACGGCCGGCAAGGCGGGTCACATCAGCATCCGCAACTCGGATACCGGCCAGAACGAAGAATGGACGACTGGCCCAGATGGC
>JAFAPL010000907.1 GCA_019247135.1 Chloroflexota bacterium
CTGCTGAATGTCAGCGCAGCCGGGCAGGTTGCGGTTCTCGAGGCGACATTCGCCTCAGGTCGGTGGAGCATGTTTGCAATGGCCGGCGCCGCGCTACGATTTGTCCTGCCACTTGCGCTGTTTGGACTTCTCGGTCCGGCGTCAGCACTGCTCTGGGGCGCGGCCATCGAGATCGTTGCGACGTGGATCGTTCGCGACTGGCTACAGCGCCGACACATTCCGATGGTTCGGGTGGGCTGGCGCGAGATGTGGCGCATATGGACGGAGACCGCTCGTTACGGCGCAGCATTCGCACTCACAGGCATTGGTGACCAGACGTTAGCCTTCTCCGATCGGTTCATCATCGGGGCCCTCATCGGGCCTGCGGCGGTCGGTCTGTACAGCACAAACTACTCCATAGCCGAGAAGCTTTTGATCCTTGTGCAGGCGCCGCTTATCTACGCGGCGACACCAAGAGTTACGTCTCTCTGGGAGAACAACGCGCGTCAGGAAGCTGTGGACCTGATCAGAACTGCCCTGCGCTGGTTGACCATGATGGGCGCGCCCGTGGTGGCCTTCGCACTGGTCCGCGGCGATTTCCTTTCAGGCCTGTTGCTCGGTCAGAAATATGTCGAGGCTCATGCCGTCATCCCCATTGTCACCGCTTCCATCCTGCTGTGGGCAGCGAGCCAGTACGGCCATGTGTCGTTCCAGTTGGGAAAGATCACCTGGATCATCAGCCTTGCACTCCTGTGCGCGGCAGCCGCTAACGCCGTGGCCGTGTTCGCGTTGACGAGCACCATTGGATATATTGGAGGTGCGCTTGGTACAGGCATCGGCTATCTGACATACGCAGTCATTATCTTCATCGCCTCTCGGCGTCGCGGACCACTCCCCTGGAATGTGCCATGGAGCACCGTCGCGCACGCGGCGTGCTCGGCCGCGGTGGCCGCAATCGTGTGGCGATTCGTCGTACCCGACCGTCTCGGTAATGTTATGGATTTCTGTCTTGCTGCCGTTGGCGGCATGATCGGACTTGGCGTGTACTTGCTGCTGCTAGTGGTCTTCGCCGAGCTGGCTTTGCCGCGCAAAGGCGGTGCCTCATTCGCGTCCATACTGTCACTCCATTCGAGACGAGCGAGACCCGCGGAGGATGTAGAGTGACCGACTCGTTCGTCTCTCGTTTGAGAGGTTCGGACCCGTGTCAGGGACTGAGCGGAATTCCGACTGACGAAAGCATACGGTCTCGGTCCGCGGCCGAGAGATAGTCTCCAGCCCGACCTCCAGGCGTATTCCGAAAATCGGCGAGGTTCTGGAATCCCTGCTGCCACACAAACCGAACGTGACCATCTTCGTCGCCCGGGTACCAGAAATGGTTGTCGGCACCCTGGTTGGCGCTATCGGACGCAAAGACCTTGCCCGAACCGAACTGTAGCCACTCGAGCGCATGCCCAGCCATGTCACCCATCACGACAGTGTTGTCGTGCACGTTGTTGGCCACGGTCCCCTGCGCCAGAGCGTCTGAGCGTTTGGCGGACAGAACGGAAATGCCAATCGAATTCCAGGCCAAGGTATTGTGCGCAACCTCGGCATGATCAGAGTTCGAAATGTAAATGCCAGGTAACTTTGCGCCACTGGCCCATACAGAGTTGCCAGCAATGTACGCACCCGATGAGATCTCGAAAAGAATTCCAGCCCCTGTGTTGTCGTACACCTTGTTGTTGGAATACGTCGCGCCGTTACAACAGATATCGCACCAGATCCCCGGTCCGTGGTTCCCGTGGATCGTATTCGAATCCACGGTGAGGCTCGTCGCCTTGACGGTCTTGATGGCGCCAGTTTGCCAATCCGAATTCCAGCCACCATACCCGCTGTTCATGATCGTGTTGCCCTGAACGAGCGCGTGCCCGCTGTTGAAGGAGCCAATCGCCAGATCACCCGCACCTGAGAGCACGTTGTTCAGTACCGACGAGTGCACATCCCCGCCCCCGAGCCCCAGCATCGTTCCGTGGACGTCGGCCAAGTTGCTGTTGCTCAAGACGAATCCGGCATGACCGTCGTTGCCGATCGCGTGGTCTTGAGCAGTTGTTGCCGCGTGACGAAACTTGAAATTGGTGATGGTTACGTTGTCGGCCTGGGTCGTCTCCCAAACTTTCCGCGTCGTGACCTCGACGACGTGCCCGCTGGGGTCACTGGACAGGACAACGTGCCGGGAAGCGTCGAGTGAGAACTCCCCGTCGCCGGGATTGCGCGGCACCTGGGTCAGCGCACTCCCGTCCACGAAGACTTGCTCGAGATGGGAGGCGCGGAACTCATCTGAATATTGAGCGCCGGGCGAATCCCCACCCAGGTTTGGGACCGTGTCACTCGACACCCACCGGGAGCCCTGTTGTGTCCAGTTGTTCCAGACATCACTCCCGCGAATTTCTGCCTGAGCCTGTCCATCCAGCGTCAAGGGCTTGTTGATGATGATCGACTCTCGATACACGCACGGCGGCACCGCAACCACCGAGCCCGCTGGCGCGGCGTCGACAAGGGCTTGCAAAGTCCCCGTACACGACGACGCGATGACACCTCCTCCGGCCAGAAAGTGAGCTTTGACTCGCTCTGGCGAAAGGGCGCTTCCGTACAGGGCGACTTCGTCGAGGGAACCAGCGAATTTCTGAAATCCAGTATCGTCCGACCAGCCGAGAACAGGGTTAGCTGTAAACCCGCTTACACTCTGAATGGTTGCGGATCCGGCGAGGACGCCATCGACATAAAGGGCGAGATTGTTACCGCCTTGCGTCGTGAATACCACGTAGTGCCATGTGGTGGCATCTACGGGTTTGCTGGCGCTGACCGAGTACGCGGGCCAGTTGCTGCTCAGGTCGTCCATACCACGAAACTGCCCCTGCTGCACATACAGCGTGCGCGATCCACCCTCGCCCGCGATCGATACGATGGGTGCGGCTTGATCGTTGGAGGCCGCTTTGATCCAGGCCTCAACCGTGAAATCACCTCCAACGTTTATCGCGGTGTTATCGCGGGCAAAGCCCGTCTTACCGTCCATACTGATAGCCTGGTCGGGGTCGCCTGCTATTGCCCCACTCGTGCCCAGACTGACGGCACCAGACGTCGTGGCCTGTTGCCCTTGACCGGAGAGATCCGTCAGCGTTGTTCCGTCAGTTTCGTCCAGGCGCCAGTAGGCGAGGGGCTGGTCTGCTAGCACCACGTCCGGGTACGTCGGCGGCGCAGGTGTGGCGTCGTCCGAAACTGGTACAGCGGACGCATTCCCAGTGTCGTACTGAACGGCTTCAGTTGAGGACGGCCGATCTGCCGAGGTATGAGCGGCCTCAGAGGACGCGGTCTCCTCTGTCCCAACGCAACTGGCCAGAACGAATATCAGGAGGACGGCGAGTAACCGCAACTTGAGCCAAGCCCCCGTTAACACCAGGGCCCCTGGTAGACCACGTTCGGTGGCAGCATGTCTCGCAAATTAACCTGGAATCGAGGCTCGTGCAGCCGCAACGCTCGGTGCCAAACTCGTCCTGGTCGATACGTCGGCCGCGCGCTGATCACCTCCCCAATTATGGTGTACCGAGGAACCTCCTTGCAGCAAACGGCATCTGGGCTCGTCTCTTCCAACAATCGGCGGTGGTGCAGCCCTGACTGGCCGACGCGAGTCATCTGATCACACCCTGGAACGCCAGTCAGCAGCCCCACACCCCTGCGAGTCAGATCATGGGCCCGCGTTGATGCGCCGCGGTAACTGAAGGTATGAACCCGCAACCGCATCGCCCGAGAAGAGTCGGGCAGTTTGAAGAGCGTTGCCGGTACTGTGGCAGTCCCGAACTGCCCCACTATCGAGCTATCCCTGCCGCCGCCAGCGCCTGGTCCTTCTGGGAGCTCGACATGTACCAACTGCCAACCCCACCCGCGGTCGCGCCAAACCCTCCAATGCTGCTGAAGATGCTGTTTCCATACCGAAATCGCTGCTGACCCGTTTCAGGAATCGGGTACCAGAACGCATTATTCAAGCCGGTATTGTTGGCTGACGGGGTGGCGATCACACCAGTACCATAGTCACCGAATCCCAGGCTGATTTGGCCATCTCCCGTCATAATCGCTATGTTGTCATGGACAAAGTTGTTCGTAACAGGCACGGAATCCGAACGGTAGTCGTTGTAGACGAAGAGGGCGGGGGCGGAGTTGTACACACAGTTGTTGTTTACTTCTGCGCTACCTGAATTGGAGATGAAGATTGCTGCGATGCCAAGCGGAGTATTCCAGACGGAGTTTCCGTAGATGTGAGCTCCGGTGGATATCTCAAACTCGATGCCGCTACCGGTGTTGTCGTGCACCTTGTTGTTTGAGATCGTCACGTCCCGGCAGCCGATATCACACCACAAACCGGTGCCGATATTGTCCCACGCTGTGTTGGAATCAAGCAGCACGTTATTGCCCGAAACGATCTTGACCCCTCCAGCTTGCCAGTTAGGATCCCACCCACCATAGCCATTGTGTCTCAACATGTTGCCCTGAATCAGTGCGTAGCCACTCTTGTATGAGCCGATCGCCAGGTCGCCCGCGGCAGCGAGCGTGTTGTTGAGAATCTGGGAATAGACATTTCCACCGCCAAGCCCCAGCATCATGCCGTGCGCGTCAGTCAATGTGGAGTTACTCAGGACAAAGTTGACATGATCGTCGTTGCCAATCGCGTGTTCATTGGCGGCAGTTGCGGCGTGATGGAAGTTCAGATTCATCACGGTCACATTATCTGCGTTGATGGTTATCCACTTCTTTCGTGTGGTGACCTCGACAAGGTGCCCTGAGGGGTTGGTCGCCAGAATCACGTGCCGACCACTGTCGAGTGCGAACTGCCCGCCGCCCGGGTTCGACGGCACATGCTGCAGTGGCGCGCCATCAACAAACACCTGCTCGAGATTGGCGGCCTGGAACTGATTGACGTAGGCAGCGCCAGACGAATCGGTTCCGAGACTCGGCACCACTGCGGCCGAAATCCAGTACGAGCCGCTCGCGTTCCAAGCGGTCCAGACGTCGCTTCCGCGGATCTCAGCCTGGTTCTGCCCGTCTAACGTGATCGGGGTACTGATCACGACTGACTCGCGATACACGCATGGCGGCAAGTGCAGGACCGCCCCTGGCGCCGCGGCATTGATCGCGCTCTGGAGGGTTCCGGTGCAGGTCGGCGATGTGGACGACCCTGGACCGTCTGTTGGCGTACCTGTCGCGTTGGTTGAGTTGGCGCCGATGCCCGCGGCATAGTGAGCGGAGATGCGCGCCGCTGGCAGCGCCGTTGCATACAGCGCGACCTCATCCAGGTTGCCGCCGAACTTCGAGAAGGCCGGATCGTCGGACCAGGCAAGTACCGCGTTGCCGGAGAAGCCGCTGACAGCCGGCATGACCATTGAGCCAGCCAGCGCGCCGTCGACGTACAGTGCGAGACTCGTGGCTGCCTGCGTGACGAACACCAGATGATGCCATGCAGTGACGTCGTAGGCAGCGTTGCTATCAACAGAGTAGGTGGGCCACTTGCTGCTGACGTCTGCCATGCCTCGAAACCGCTGGCGGTCGAGATAGAGCGTGCGTGAACTCTGGCTCTGTGGGCCCACCAGTGACACGAGCGGGACGCTCTGGTTGGCTGAGGAGCTCTTGACCCACGCCTCGATGGTGAAGTCGGAGCCGACACTCAGGCTGGTGTTGTCGCGTACGTAGCCGGATTGGCCATCGAAGCCAAAAGCGGTGTTGACGTCCTGTGCCAGAGCGCCTGAAACGCCCCGAGTGACGCCACCCGTGATGTTCGCGGTCTGCCGATTACCGGAGTCATCAGCGGCGGTCGAGCCGGAAGTTTCGTTGAGCCGCCAGTACGCCATGGGCTGATCGGCAAGCACGGCAGAGGCGTACGCAGAAGTGGTGGATCCCGCGCCACTGACATATTGCCCGTTGACTACTGGAATTCTGTAACCGGAGAGTCCCCAGCGTTCCGTCTGGTAGAGCGTTGGATCTGTGGTCCCGGTTATTTGAATCGGTCCACGCGAGGCCGTATCACCGTCAACGAAGTCGGTGTCCGCGGACCACAGGTGGCCAGCGGTGTCGGTGTAAGTGTTGGGGCTTCCAGCGTCGATGCGAATCGGCGCGGGAGCCGCCGTGACGCTCGAGACGTTCCCAAACGCCAGGAGTACCATGCTGCTCGCAACTACAAGTGACGGCAGAACTGACCGAATGACCGGCGACCAGGTCTTCGACCCTGGTCGGCAGCGTCCACGGCGGTCTATTCGATTCATCGCAACAATCTCCTACATGCGTGCCGCCTTGACAGCAGTCTGTCGTGGCGGAAGCAGCGGAGTGTGTTGCCGGTTAGTGCGAGGCTATCGGGTGGTTAACGCGGAAGGGCCGGTGCCGAAAGCACCAGGATCCGCAAATCGTGCGGGCACTGTGCGGGCCGTTAGCTGTGCAGTCGCCGACGTGCACTTCGCAGGCAGGCCAAGCAGACGTCGCGGGTTGAGGGCCTTTGCGACGCCTACCCCAAAAGCACGTTGAGGTCCCGACCAATACAAGCTCCTTTGATGAAACAAGATGTCGGGAACAGTCTCAGAACGATTGCTCAGAATCTGCTCATGTTGTCAGGGCATATCGCCTGCGCTGGCTGCACCGGTCTGGAGCCAGTGTTACGCGGCGAATCAAGCCAGCGCGGCGTGAGCAGCGCGTTCACCACTCTCGAATGCTTCGTCTGTCCACGAGTGGTCCCAGTCGCCATACCGGCCACAATAATGGACGCCAATTTCGTCGAGGAAGCCGTGAACGCTGGCGAGGGCGTCAGCGCGGTCGTGGTCGAAAATCACGTTGGCGTACCGCACCGGCCGGGCTTCGCTGAACAGGATCTGGTCAGTGTCGCGGAGTATTCCGATTGTTCGAAGTCCGTCCACAACCGGATCGATGAGCCCTTCAGGTGGACACTGTGCAGGGCGATATTTGTCCGAGAAATACACCTCGACCTGAATGCTGCCCGTGTCCGGTGGTGCGTTATGGCTTGACAGCATGTGCGGGAAGCTGAGCCGAGGAAAGATAATTTCTGGATCGTAGACATACGTGATGTGAGATTCGGACAGGTCTGCGCGGTCCACGCCAAGGTTGACCAGGACGACGCTCGTGAAGGCAAGGCGGCCAGCCGCGTCGCGGACCTGCGGCGGGACGTCAACGATACAGTCGATCAGGTCAGGCAACGGCATGGATGAGATCAATTTCTCGTATGGCGCGACCGTCCCATTCTCGAACCTCAGCAGACGACTGCGCGGATCAAGACTCACCAACCGGTGGCATAAGCGCACCTGGGCCTGCGCCAGGAACGGATTCAGGTACGCGGCAAAGCCACCGCGAGTTGGGTACCTGAACGTGGTGACGTAGTGCATGTCGGTCTGCCGCGCGGGTGACAGAGCACCGCGCAAGACCTCGGCGAGGCTGGGCCGGTACATGCGCGGGCCCAACCAGTCAGTCGTCATGTTCTCGGCGGGTGTCGTGTGGTACTTCAGGCCGTAGACCATGGGAAATGTCCGCGCGAATGTTGCCCCGTATGCCGCCTCGAGCCAGTCGGCATAATCCGTGATCGGACGTTCGGTGGGCTGCTGCGCCTGCACGAAGTCGCACACGATCTGCGTGATCAACTCGGATCGCAGGCCATACAGGTTGCACTGCGCCGGGTGGGGCAACCAGTAGCCGTGCCAGTAGTTGTTGATCCGCGCACCAACGGTCTCATATTGATCGTCGACGTTGGCCGCGAGCAGATCCTGGATGCGCTCGTTCCTGGTGAAGCACAGGTGTGGGCCTTCGTCGAAGAGGAATCCGCTCTCGCTCAGCCAGCTCGCCGTGTGGCCGCCAGGGTACGAGTTTTTGTCGTAGCAGACGGGCCTGAGACCCTCGGCGGCTAACGCCGTAGCTGCGCCCAGGCCAGCCATGCCGGTTCCCAGAATGGCGAAGTCGGTGTGAACTTCGTTCACTTCGTTCACCCTACGCTGAGCGCGGGAATCGCCATGATGAACTTGCAGCCCCATCCTCTCACGTACTCCAGCTGCCGCATGATCTCATCGCGCAGATTCCACGGCAAGATGAAGATGTGGCTGGGCCGTGTGTCGGCGATCGCCCCCGGGTGCAGGATCGGGATGTGGGTCCCAGGCGTGAACAGCCCCTGTTTGTGTGGATTGAGATCAACCGTATAGTCGAGCAGATCGGTTCGTATCCCGCAATAATTGAGCAGGGTGTTGGCTTTACCAGGTGCGCCATAGCCGACGATCACATGTCCGTTCTGCTTCAGCTCAATCAGGCACTGTAGCAGCGTGTGCTTCGTCTGGTGCACGCGATCGCGGAATGCATCGTAAAAAGCGAGGCTGGTCATCCCGGCCGCCACTTCGCGACGCCGAAGCTCGATGACGCGAGCCGAGATCGGTCGCGTCGCGTCCGATTCATGGCGCACGAATAAGCGCAGCGAGCCGCCGTGAGTTGGCAGCTCCTCCACGTCGAAGACGACCAGCCGATGTGAACGGAGCACTCGTTCGACGCTGAGCAGGGAGAAGTATGAGAAGTGCTCGTGGTAGATGGTGTCGAACTGATTGCCGAGGATCAGCCGAAGGAGGTGCGGGACCTCCACGCTGAGTGTCCCGCACCTCCCCAGCAGCAGCCGCACACCTTCCACGAAGTCGTGCAGGTTGGGCGCCTGGGCAAGGACATTGTTGGCCACGATCAAATCGGCCTGCTCACCCGCGGCGACCAGGTCGCGGGCGACGGACTCACCGAAGAATGCTTCGAGCGTCGGCACACCACGCTGGCGGGCGAGCGCCGCAAGGTTGTGGGCCGGGTCAATCCCCAGCACCGGAACATGACGCTCAACGAAGTACTGCAACAGATAGCCGTCGTTGCTGCCGAGCTCGATGACACGGCTGCCGTGGTCCAGAGCCAGCCGACCGATCATCGTCTCGACGTAGTCGCGCGCGTGCTCTAGCCAGCTGCTGGAGTAGGACGAGTGGTACGCGTAGTCGGAAAAAATGATTTCGGGGGCGACGTACTCCTCGAGTTGTGCGAGAAAGCACTGCTCGCACACATACGTGCGGAGCGGGAAAAACGGCTCCATCGTATTCAGCTGTTCGGGAGTACGGAAGCTCTCGCACAGCGGCGACATGCCCAGGTCGACGAAGACGTGGTGCAACGCCGCACCACAGCCGCGACAGGCCGCGCCAACCCGCCCAGACTGCGTGCTGGCGACGGGACGTTCGAGGGTTTCGATCATGAGCTTCGCCGCATCGGTGCCTAGACAGCCAGCGGCAGGCGACCGGCCTTTTCCAGCTCAGCCTGGATCCAGCGGTAGGTGCGCCCGAGGCCATCCTCGAGGCTCACGCTCGGCTCCCAACCCAGCACCTGGCGCAGCCTCGAGTTGTCCGAGTTGCGGCCGCGCACGCCCTGTGGCTTGGTCAGATCATGCTGCTTGTAGATCGTCTTGCCAGCGATTTTGGCGACGAGGTCCACCAGCTCGTTGATGGTCACCAGCCGGTCCGTGCCTAAGTTGAGCGGCGACCGATAGTCGCTCCGCATCAGACGGAAGATGCCTTCCACGCAATCGCCAACGTAACAGTACGAGCGCGTCTGCTGGCCGTCGCCCCACACCTCGATGGTCGCCCCATCGTCGGCCAACGCGACCTTGCGACAGATGGCGGCCGGCGACTTCTCTCGGCCGCCGTCGTACGTTCCGAGCTCGCCATAGATGTTATGGAAGCGCACCACGCGCGTTTCCAGGCCGTAGTCCTCGAAGTAGTGTCGACACTGCCGTTCCATGAACAGCTTCTCCCAGCCGTAGCCGTCCTCGGCATCGGCCGGATAGGCGTCTTCCTCTTTGAGCGGCGTTACCTCGGTGCTCTTCTGCAGATAGCCCGGATAGACGCACGCGGACGAGCTGAACAGGAACCGGCTCACGCCATTGACGCGGGCCGCCTCGATCATGTGCAGGTTGATCAGCGCTGAATCGCGCATGATCTCGGCCTTGTGCGACTCGATGAAGCCAATCCCGCCCATGTTGGCGGCCAGGTTGTAGACCTCCTCGATGCCAGACGTGGCCTGCAGAGTGTTTTCCCAGCGCCGCAGGTCGAGCTGCAGGAACTCGTCCGCGCTCGTGGGCTCGTACTCCGGCTGCTGCAGGTCGACGCCGCGCACCCAGTAGCCGCGCGCCTTGAGCGACTTGACCAGGTGATGGCCGATGAAACCGCCAGCGCCGGTGACGAGCACGCGTGAGGTGGGTCGGTGCCCATTGGTAGTATGCATAAATTTTCTTCCTTGATCTCCTGAGCTCAGGGTGGGGGCCAACTCAGCCGTTGCGTAAGGTACTGGCGACTGACCAGGATGACGAAGATCGGAATATGTTTAGCGTACCGCCGCCAGAGCCGGCGCGGCTCCATAAGCAGCCTGAAAAACCACTCCAGCCCGCGCGCCTGCATCCAGGCTGGGGCCTGGCGCAGGGTGCCCGCGTGGAAATCGAATGCCGCGCCGACGCAAACCAGCGGTCGAGCGAGCAACGAGCGATGGTCGTACGCCCAGCGTTCCTGGCGCGGGCAGCCGAGACCCACAAAGACGATCTGCGCGCCCGATGCCTTGATTCGCGCGACCTCGGCCGCATCTTCTTCCGGTGTGAGCGCCCGGAAGGGTGGCGATGAGTAGCCAGCGATGCGCAATCCTGGCAAAGTCACGTGCAGGCGGTCCACCAGGCGCTCGAGCACCTCGGGCCGACTGCCGTAAAAATACACCGAGACGCCTTCGGTCGCGGCGGTCTCGCACACCTGGCGCATGAGCGTTGGCCCGTACACCCGATCCTGCAGTCCGGCACCGTGGAGCACGTTCAACGCCCAGCGCACCGGTTGGCCATCGGGTGTGACCAGGTCGACGCTGTTCAGGACGGTGCGGAAATCGGAATCGGTGGCCGCCATGGTGAGACCGTGCACCGAGGTGGCCGCCAGCAGCAGGGGGACACCCGCGTGGGCAGCCTGCATCACGCTCCTGACCGCCTCCGCGTACGTGGTGCGACTGACCAGCACTCCGGCCACCGGGTAGCGGCGTGCCAACGTTATAGAGGACGTAGAGGTGGTCGGACTAGAAAGCACCGACGCCCCGCAGCACGATCAGCACCGTGCGGGCCAGGATGCGCAGATCCAGGCTGAGCGACCAGTGCTCGAGATAGAACAGGTCCAGCTCCGTGGCCTGGTGCATCAGGTGCACGCCGTCGCGATTGACCTGCCACCAGCCGGTGATGCCTGGCCGCGCGAGGTGTCGCGCGTGCTGCCATGGTTGGTAGCCTGCCACGATCGCCGGCAGCTCCGGTCGGGGACCGACCAGGCTCATCGAGCCGCACAGCACGTTCCAGAACTGCGGCAGCTCGTCGAGGCAGCTGCGACGCAGAAAGTGGCCGATCCTGGTGACGCGCGGGTCACCAGCCGACTTGTGGATGCGCCGCCGCTCGGGCACACCGGCTGGCGGGCCCAGGTTGCGTTTGCGGCGATCCGCGATCATCGTCCGGAACTTGAACATGACGAAGGGACGACCGTGTTTGCCGATGCGCTCCTGTCGGAAGAACACCGGCCCCGGTGAATCAACGAGGATCGCAAGTGCGACCAGTCCAAACAACGGGGACAGTAACAAGAGCGCCACGCTCGCGACGGCCACGTCGAGGCCCCGCTTGATCGCGCGTGCGAACGGGCTGGACTCCAGGCGAACGTTGCCGACAAGCGCCGCCTCCAGGGTCGCGACGGTTTCTTCAACCGTGTCGTCCTGGACGTGGTCTGGGGGTGGGAATGTGGTTACTGAGGTCACGGGGTCGCGGAGTTGGCGCATGCAATCCAGGGACTTAGAACACAAGGAAAGTCGTACACCGCGCATGGGCGCGCACGGCGCACTGGCCTTCGCTCTCTGCGGGTGGCGGGTGGGAGAGCGACCTCCAGGAGAGTTGATACCAGCCCGACCTGCTTTTGGTCAAGGCACCACTGTTAACGGGTTGGGCCGGGCTTTTCGTTACGAAAAACCGTGCACTAGGTTCCCGCCAGGCGGGCGACGATTGGCGCGACCGCGTCGACATCGCCACCGAGCTTGATGTAGCTGAAGCCGAACTTTTCCCGTCGCTCGCGTAATGCGTCCACACAGTGCTCAACGCTGCCGATCAGCACCGCGGGTGAGCTCGCCACCAGCGCGGGGTCGGCACGGATCAGATCGGCAAACACCGACGTGGCAGTGCCCGCCGCGCTCACGGAGTCTGTCACCTGACACAAGTAAATGCTCAACTGCAACTCCAGAGACTCGAGCGGTCGCTCCGCTGCCAGGGCCGCCTCGCGCACCCAATCGAGTTTCTGGGCAATGCGGTCGATTGCCAGGTCCGCGGCTGCCGCGCTGCCCAGACGGGCGTCACGCAGATCGCAGTGGACGCCGACGATGTCTGCTTCGGCGGCGGCCAGGCTCAGAACCTTGCGTCCGCCTCCGCCAATCAGCAGCGGCGGGTGGGGTTTCTGCACGGGTTTCGGCTGCCCGTCCAGGTTGCGGATGTGGTAGTGCTCGCCTTCAAAGCTGAAAGGCGCGTCGCTGAACAATCCTTTGAGCACGTGGATTGCCTCAGCCAGTCGCTCGATGCGGACCAGAGATGTGTCGAACTGGATACCCGCCGCGGCGTAGTCTTCGGCGAGCCAACCAGCGCCCAACCCGAGCTCGAGTCGGCCGCCGGAAAGCATGTCCAGCGAGGCGGCCATTTTGTGCAGCACAACCGGGTGTCGGAAATCGTTTGTCAGCACGAGCGACAGCAGCCGCAGGCGGTCGTTGGCCTGGGCCGCCATCAGCAGCGACGTGATCGGCTCCATCCACCAGCCCAGCGACAGGTGCTCCGAGGTAGACACCGAGTCGTAGCCGATGTCCTCGATATGCGCTAGCGCATCGCGGAACTCCGCGCGGCTCAGCGCGACGGACGGCATGGGTGCGATGAAGCGGAAGGGGCGACTCACGCGTGCTCAGTTCAGAATGCGCAATTCGGGCACCGCCACGACGAACTGTCCGCCCCACTCGCGCACGTCGCGCATCTGCTGGACGATCTCGTGGCTCAGCGCCCACGGCAGGATGAGCACGAACTCAGGGCGTGTGGTGCGGATCGCGTCAGGCGCCAGGACCGGAATCCGACTGCCCGGCAGGAACCGGCCCTGTTTGGCAGGAGAGCGGTCGACCGTGAAGTCGATGCGGTCCGTCGTGACGGCGCAGTAATTCAGCAAGGTGATGCCGCGGCTGGGCGCGCCATAGCCGACCACGCGCGCGCCGTTGCCCGCGGTGCGCTCCAGAAACTCGAGCAAGCCCGCTCTGACGCGCTCGGCCGTATCGGCTACGCCGGCGTAGCCCGCGGATGTTTCCAGACCAGAGGCGTGTTCGACGGCGCGAACGTCGCCAACGCCTGGACCGATGCGGCGCTCGTCCGAGCCGTGGCACGCGGTCGCCCGCACCGAGCCACCATGCAGATCGATCTGCTCGGCGTCGACGATCACCAGTCCGTGCCGTGCCAGCGCGGACTCCAGGGCGTGCAGGGACAGGTAGCTGCGATGCGCGTGGCAGGCGACGTCGAAGTGCCCGCGGATCAGCGACAGCGCGTGGTGGAACTCGATCGCGATGCTCCCGCCCGGCCGCAAAGCACACGCCAGGCCGGCGACGAAATCATCCAGGTCAACCGCGTGGGCCAGCGCGTGGTTGACCAGGATCAGGTCGAAGCGGCCGTGCGTCGCAACCAGCGCTCGCGCCGATTGCGTGCCGAAATGACCCGCCTCGACGCCGCACACCTGTGCGCCGCGATCGGCGAATGGTCCCAGCAGTACGCCATCCTCGCTGGCGACGTCGAGCACGCGCGCTTGTGGACCGACATTCGCCACGAGCGTCTCAGCCCATGCCTGGAGGTGGTCCTGCACGGTGGTGGAGAACGCAGCGCCATGGCCGTGGACGGCGGTCAGATCGCCAGCGTCGACGTCGGCCGAAGGCAGCTGCGCCAGGCCGCAGACATCACAAACAAAGAGGCGCAGCGGCAGCGTGCGGTCACGCTCGCCAACCTGCTCCGGCTCGAGCAACACGTCGGCCACGGGTTGTTCGCCGAAGTCCAGGACCAGGCTGTGGAGGTCCGCTCGACAAGCGCGGCAGACATTGCGCTCGGACACGATCACGCCGTTGTCTCCTAGAATAGTCGGGATGCACCGGGTGCCGCGTACCGGGCCGCATGCTCCATTTACAGAGTCTTTGCGGGATCGGAGTATTTTCGTAACGGGTCACACCGGGTTCAAGGGTTCGTGGCTGAGCTTGTGGCTCCACGAGCTCGGCGCACGCGTCACAGGGTACGCGTTGGACCCGCCCACCGAACCCAATAATTTCGAAGCCTCGCGTATTGCCAGCCTGCTGGCGGGTGATCATCGCGCGGATATCCGCGACACCGGCGCCTTGAAAAGGGCGCTGGACGAGAGTCAGCCGGACGTCGTGCTGCACCTGGCCGCGCGTACCGTGGTGCGCGAGAGTTTTACCGACCCTGTCGAAACCGTATCCGCCAACGTCATGGGCACGGTGACGCTGCTCGAGGCTATCCGCCTGCGCGCGCAGCCGTGCGTGGTCGTCGTCGTCTCGAGTGACAAGTGCTACGCGAACGACGAGTCTGGCAAACCATTCGGGGAAGACGATCCGCTGGGCGGCGACGATCCGTACAGCGCCAGCAAAAGCGCCGTCGAGCTGGTCACCCAGGCGTATCGAAGATCGTTCTTTCCGCCGGACCAGCTGGGGCGGCACGGCGTGGCCGTGGCGACCACGCGCGCTGGCAACGTGGTCGGCGGCGGCGACTGGACCCCGGATGGACTCGTGGCGGATGTCATGCGCAACCTGGGGATCGGCCAACGCGTGCCGATACGCTACCCCAGTGCGGTGCGGCCGTGGCAGCACGTGCTTGAACCACTGGCTGGCTATCTGATGTTGGCCAGTCGCTTGCTCGAGCGACACGGCGCGGCGAGGTTCTGCAGCGCGTGGAACTTCGGCCCGGACGACGCGAACTACGAAACGGTGGGCCAGGTCGTCGAGCGCATGGTCACAGCCTGGCGCAGTGGCGGCTGGGACCGGCGCACGAACGCGAGCGATCCGCCCGAGGCGACCATGCTGCGACTGTCGAGCGCGCGTGCGGCTGCCGAGCTCGGCTGGCGCAGCCGCTGGGGCATCGGCGAGGTGATCGAGCGAACCGTGGAGTGGTACCGACGCTACGCGGCCGACCCGAGCAGCGCGCGCGCGGCGTGTCTGGCGGACATCGAGGCGTACACGCGGGCTCTCGAAGGGCGCCCGGCACGGGCGCCAGTGCTGGCCACCGCCGCCGTCTAGCTTCGCAGCCGGGTAGCGTCACCGGCCTGTCACGTCGGCGGCCTGGCCACGCCGCCCCGTAGCTTCGCAGCCGTGTAGCGTCACCGGCCCGTCACCTCGGCGGCCTCGCCACCGCCGCCCCGTAGCTTCGCAGCCGTGTGCGTCACCGGCCCGTCACCTCGGCGGTCTGCAGCTCGGCGTCGCGAAGGCTCGCGGCCTTGTAGCGTGCCGGCAGGTAAGCCCGCCGGCCTGCTACGCTTGTGTCGCGCAAAACGTTTTGCGTTGGTTGTGGGTACCCGTCACAAACGCCTCGCGCGCGGCGTTAAACCCCGCGAGCCCACATTTCGACGGCACAGCGCCGCGCCATCTGAGTTGGGCATCCACAAACATTTGCCTGGATTCGCATCAATGCAAGGAGCTACAGCAGTCGTGCGCCCGAACGTTTGTTCTCACAAATCCGGACTCGCGCGCCGCCGCCAGAAACCACCCGGACTGCTCTCAGAGCAGGTGGACGACTTTACTCGCAGCCTCAGCTCACCACAAGTCCGCGGAGGCGCGCTGTCTCCGAGCGCGCGCGCCGCGCTGGTCGCGCTGATTGCCACCCTCGCGGACCTGCTCGGCGAGTCGCCCCTGGTCACCTAGCCCAGCGATCGCACGCTACACTGGCTCCTCGTAGCCGCCACATGAGCCAGCCGACGCGGACCCTGGTGACCAGCATTGTGACACCCGAGCGGTACGCCTCCGGCATGACCTTCGACGAGTACGTCACCTATATCGGCACGCCCGACAACTTGCAGCGCGAGGGCAGCCGCGGGCCGCGCCGCGACTACAGCGCGTTCCTGCGCGAGGCGTTCGAGGCGGCGCGGCTGACCTCCGCCCAGGCTGCCGCGTGGCGCTGGCTCGTCGCCCAGCCGGGCGGCCCGGCCAGGATGCTGGTCATCTCCGAAGAATGGTCGTCCGACTGTCGCCGGGACGTGCCGATGTTCGCACGCATCGCCGCCGAAACGGGCATGCAGCTCCGCCTCTTCCGTCGCGACGGCCAGCGCACGTCGACCAGCCAGCAGCCGAGCCTGGCCGAGGCGCCCGACAGCAACGCCGACATCATGGCCGAGTTCCTCAACCACAAGCGCGGGCAGACCTGGCAGTCAATCCCCGTGTGCGTCTTTTACACCCGCGACCTCGAGTACCTGTACCACTACACCGAGTACCCGGCCATCTACCACAAGGATCGCTTGCGCGAGCAGATGGCCGTGCCGCAGCCGAGCGAGTCGGCCCAGGCGACGCAGGAGCGCGCCGAGCGCGAGTTCCAGGCGCTCCAGGCGTCGCCCTTCTTTCAGATCTGGGCGTGCGCGGCGGTCGACGAGATCACCAGCGCTCTCCACCGCCGGCTCGTACTCGGGACTCTGTAACCGTCCCCTGACGGGTTGTTATTGATCGCGACTCTATGCGACCGGCGTCAGGCGGATGATCGGCAGCTCGCGATCAGTCTTGATCTCGTAGCCGGCAAACACGGGTGACTGGGTTTTGATCCGCTCCCACGCCGCCGCGCGTTCGGTGCCGGACAGCGTTTCGGGCGTTACACCGAAGTCCCGATCGCCGACGCGAACCCGCACCTGGTCGGGATGTTTGGCGATGTTGAAGAACCACGCGGGATGCTGAACGGCTCCACCGGCTGAAGCCACGATGAGCACGCTGTTATCCCGATCCGGGAAATAGACGACGGTACTCTGGCGCCGCTGGCCCGTCTTTGCGCCGATGGTCGTGAGCTGCAATACGTTCGCGTTCTGGAACTTGCGGTTCTTGAAGATGCGGAACATGAGTCCGTTGACGAACTGAAAGAGGCTGCCGATGCCTGGCATGCGAGGCATCCGCGCACCGCGCGATCCTCGAGGGCTTACGACGACACTCATGTGACCAGAGTACGTCGAGGACGTCCCGCGCAGCGATGTACGCTGGGCCGGTCAGCAGACAGACCCATAGTGCTCGCTGGTGCGGCTGTAGGTCAGTTGGAGGTCGGGCTCCCAAGGCTGCCCGTTTCGCGACATCTGACCGTTTGCCTCGATGCTCTGGCCATCCTCGGCAATCGTGAGCACCATGCGCTGCGCAAAGCCGGGCTCGTCGCGCGACCACGTGAGGACGTTGCCGGAGATGGTCCAGCGATATTCACGCGAGACGTTGCGGACGTCGAAGTACAGCATCGTGCCGCCGTCGGGCCGTGCGTCGTCGGTGCCGAGGATCGCGACGGCGTCGGGGATTTCGGGCTCGTCGATATGCGTGTGGAGGAGCAAAAAGGCACCGGACTCGAGCCAACTGATCGTGGCGTGGCCATGGAACGCCTTGCCCGGCAACAGCGGGTGCGTTCCGACGGTGGTCCAGTCACCCACCAGGACTGCCAGATCCTGGAGTCTAGGATTGGCTTGCATGCCGCTATTGTCATCGGCTGCTCGTCGCAGCGCTGGCTGTCCGGCAACATAGCGGCATGGAACGTGTCCTTGGAATCGGTGGGTATTTCTTGCGCGCAGCCGACCCGGCAGGCTTGAGCGCGTGGTATCGCGATTGCCTGGGCCTGGATGCCGATGACAACGGCCTGTGGCGCCAGGAAGCCGGGCCGACGGTATTCGCGACGTTCGAGTCCAATACGGACTACTTC
>JAFAPL010000915.1 GCA_019247135.1 Chloroflexota bacterium
GTCTGCACTGAGACGTGTTCGACCGGGCCCTCCATCAGCGAATAAAAACCTGAACCTCCGAACACGCCAACCTCGGCGCGGTCCTGAGGCTGCAAGATGGCCGGCAGCGACATTCGCTCAGGCAGCCACCGGGGCGGCGCGCACCGCGTCCGCAAGGGACTTCTCGTACTCAGGCCGCAGAATCCCTCTCTCGGTGATGATGGCCGTCACGAGTCTGGCTGCCGTCACGTCGAAAGCGGGATGGGCGGCTTCAACGCCCTCGGGCGCAATGCGCGCACCTCCAATTTCGACGACTTCGCGCGAGGACCGCTCTTCGATTGGAACGTCGGCCCCACTCGGCAGCGATAGATCGATGGTTGAGATCGGCGCCGCAACGTAGAAGGGAATGCCATTCTCACGCGCGAGAACCGCCAGCGAGTACGTGCCAATCTTGTTCGCCACGTCGCCATTGGCCGCGATACGGTCCGCTCCAACGACTACCAGGTCCACCTTGCCGCGATTGAGAAAGTGACCCGCCATGCTGTCGGTGATGAGGGTCATGGGCACGCCGAGCTGCTGCAGCTCCCAGGCGGTCAGGCGCGCGCCCTGCAGGAACGGGCGAGTCTCGTCGACGTACACATGCACGCCGCGGCCCGCCTCGTGGGCCGCGCGGACCACGCCCAGCGCAGTGCCGTAGTCGACGGTGGCGAGCGCGCCCGCGTTGCAGTGCGTCAGAATGTTCGCGCCCTGCTGCACCAGCTCCAGACCGAACGCACCAATGCGTCGATTGGTCGCGACGTCTTCTTCGGCCATGGTGTCCGCGAGGTCTTTGACGGCTTGCCTGGCGGCAAGTGCACCGCGCTGCTCCGCCACGCCGTGTGCCCGTGCGAGCACTCGATCGAGCGCCCACTGGAGATTCACTGCCGTCGGCCGCGTGCCGCGCAGCACTACGGCGGCGTGCTGGAGCTCCGCGAGGAACGCGTCGTCGCTAGAGGCGTCAGCCGCGAGGGCAGCGAGCACGAGGCCGTACGCCGCGGCGACGCCGATCGCCGGCGCACCGCGGACCTGCATCGAGCGGATTGCATGTGCGACCTGCTCCACGGTCGTGCACGTCACGAGGCGGGTTTCGTGTGGCAAACGCGTCTGGTCGACCAGAACCAGGGCATGCCGCTGCGCATCGAACTCGAGGGTGCGCATGGAACAACCTAGTGTAGTCAATTCGGGCATGGATCCTGCCCTCGCGCAGCGGTATGAAGCGACGCAATGTCCAGGAGGCGTTCGTCGGCGAGCCGACGGGCGACCCTACGCAGTCACTGGACAACTACGCTGAGGGCGACGAGGCGGTGGACATCGAGGTCCGTGGCGGGAAGGTCCAGGTGGTGGTCCCGGCCGGGACGTCCGACGAACAGATCTTTGAGGCACAGACGTTCCTGGGGGGCGAACTGGAACTGGAGGATGGTCGCGTACTGTCGTTCCAGATTCAGGACGGAGCGGTGGGCGCGCAGGCGAACGTACACCCGGCCGACGAGCACGACCGCGGCGTCGGCCTCTCGAGCATTCCCGACGTGCCCGGCGGCGTATAGCAGCAGGTCCCAAATGGGCTGCCACCCTTTGATTGGGCTCCTCTTTTTTTAAAACCTGATCAGCGAGAGCACGTCGTAGTTCTGCAGTCGCTGGCGCCCATGCAGCTCCAACAGCTCCACCAGGAACGCCACGGCCACCACCTCGCCCCTCAAGCGCTCTACCAGATCGATCGTTGCCGACACCGTGCCACCCGTCGCGAGCAAGTCATCCACGATCAGCACGCGCTCCCCCGGCCGCACCGCGTCACGATGCAGCTCGAGCGTATTGGTGCCGTATTCCAGCTCGTACTCGGTGCTGATCACTTCGCCAGGTAGCTTGCCCAGTTTGCGCACGGGTACGAAGCCAGCTCCCACCAGGTACGCGATCGGCGCGGCGAAGATGAACCCGCGCGACTCCATCCCGATCACCAGGTCGGGTTTATAGGCACGCACCAGATCTGTCAGTTGCTCGATCGAAGATCTGAAGGCGTCGGCGTCCTTGAGGAGCGTCGTGATGTCTTTGAAGACGATCCCCTGCTTGGGAAAGTCCTGAATGTCGCGAATGAGCGAGCCGAGCTCGACCATGGTGGGCCTCTCTACGTCACGTCAGTTCAATGGCGCGGACCTTGAGGTAAGGCCGTCGCCCGCGCGGGACGGGAAAGTCAGGCTGTGGTTCGTGCCACCGCCGTACCAGGCGGCTTCGCCGTTCAGCGGCCGTCAAGGCTGCCTCGAGCCAACCATCGAATCGCTGATCAGACGTGCCGGCGTGGTTCGTAGCCGCTAACAGCATACCGGCGGGCGCGACGACCTGTGCGGCCAGGGTCGCCAGACGTGCGTAGTCGCGTTCGACGCTGAACGCGGCCGTGCGCGAGGTACTGAAGCTCGGCGGGTCCACGATGACGAGGTCGAACTGCTCACCCCGCCGACCGAAGCGGGTTAGCCAATCGAGCGCGTCGCCGTAGACGAAATCGCGCGCTTCGGCGGCAAGGCCATTCAGCGCGTAATTTGCGCGGCCCCATTCCAGGTAGCTTTTCGACAGATCGAGATTGAGCCCACGTTCCGCGCCACCCAGCATGGCGCACACGCCGAACGCGCACGTGTAGGCGAAGAGGTTCAGCACGCGTTTTCCGTGTGCCTGTTCTCGAATCCACGCGCGCACTTCGCGCATGTCGAGAAACAAGCCGACGCTCAGACCGATCGCGACACGGATTTCATAACGCACACCGTTTTCGACGATTTCGACGACCTCGCGCGGTTCTCCCCAGAGCGGCTCGGGCGGTGCAAACGCCTGCCCGCGTTGCGGTGGATTCACCTTCAGGTAGGCCGTATGCAGCGGCAGCGTGCGCTGCAGATTGTCACGCCAGCGCTCGGCACTCCCCATGGAATCGGCGTACACCACGCCAACATCGTCGAATCGATCGACGGCCAGACCAGGCAGCCCGTCGGCTTCACCGTGGATGAGCCGGTATGCCGTCAGCTCAGAACGCGTAGCAAGCTCAGCGCGGCGGTCGAGAGCACGGACGAGGGGCGTCAGCGGTACGACGCAGCCTGCAGGTTGAACAGCTCGGCGTAACGCCCACCCAGGGCAAGCAGCTCTTCATGCGTTCCTTGCTCGATCAGCTGCCCCTCCTCGAAAACCAGGATGCGGTCGGCCCGTCGAACGGTCGAGAAGCGGTGCGAGATGAAAATTGCCGTGCGTCCATGTGCGAGCTCTTGTAAACGTGAGAACAGCTCGTACTCGGCTTTCGCGTCGAGCGCCGCGGATGGCTCATCGAGAATCAGGATCTGGGCTTCGCGCATGAATGCGCGCCCCAGCGCCACTTTCTGCCATTCGCCGCCACTCAGGTTGACGCCGCCGTCGAACCATTTGCCCAGCACAGTCTCGTACCCTTCGGGAAGCCCTTCGATCAGCGTCGACGCACCGCTCTTGTTGGCAGCCGCGGAAATGGCAGGTACGTCGTCCAGTTGCTGGATGCGACCGATGCCGATGTTCTCGCGCGCGGTGAACTGGTAGGGAACGTAGTCCTGAAACAGCACGCCGAACTCGCCGCGCAGCTGATCGGGGTCGTACTCGCGGACGTCGTGGCAGTCGATCAACACCTGACCTTCCTGCGGGTCGTACAGCCTCGCAATGAGCTTGACAAGGGTCGTTTTGCCAGCACCGTTGTGGCCCACAATCGCAACCGTCTCGCCTTTGTCGATGCGAAAACTCACGTTCTTGATGGCTGGTTGTTCTTTACCCTCGTAGGCATAGGTCACGTTGCGGAACTCGATGCCTTCCCGAATTGGCCTGCGAACAGCGATGGGGTGCTCAGGCGCACGCACCGACGGCTCGAAGTCCAGCAGCTCGAACAAGGTCTTGAGATAGAGCTGGTGCTCGTACATCGATTGCAGGCCGCCGAGCAGGCCTGTGAATGCTTGCGAAACCCCATTGGCCGCCTGAACGTACAGTGTCAGGCCACCAACGCTGATGGAGCCCAGGAGCGTTCGATAGGCCACATACAGAAAGGTGAGACCGTTGGTCAGGACCGTCAGCATTGACCAGCCCGCTCCCGCCAGGTAGCGCCGCATCACCAGTCCGCGTTGCTCAGCGTAGTAGCGTTGAAAAAGCGAAGAAAAACGCTCGATGAAGAAGTCACCCAGCGTGAACAGCTTGACCTCTTTGTTGTACATATCGGTCGTCAGCAACGCGGTGAGATAATTCATCATGCGCCGCAATGGTGATTGCCAGCGCATCATCTGGTAACCCTGCCAGCCATACCGAGCGCTCGAAACAAACGCCGGAACAGGCGACAAAAGAGCCGCGGCCGCGACGAACCATTCGAGATTGAGCAACAGCGCCAACAGCGACAGGAACGTCAGAACACTGCGAATCAGTCCGAATGCCGTTTGAACCATGCCGACTGGCCGGTACATGACCTCGCGTTGCACCGACTGAATGAGGTCGTAGAACTGTGGCCGCTCGAAGAACACCAGGTCGAGCTGATTTGCCTGTCGCATAACGACCAGCTGGATGCGGTTCGAGACCTGCTCCTGGAGCAGCTGCTGGCAGATGTTGGCGCCGGTTGTCAGCAGCTGCGAGGCGGCGCCGATGGCGAACTGGAGCGCCACCAGCACGAGCACCTGCGAAAGGGCGCCTGCGCCTGTGCCACTGCTGACCGCTGCCACGACGACGTCCACGAGCAGCTTGGCCACCCACGCCTGTGCGGCCGGAACCGCGCCTTGCAGGACGTTCAGCACGGCGAGCCAGATCGTCAACCATGGATTGGCTTCCCAGACGATCGCGAGCACACGTTTGAAGCCGGCCCACGTCTGCCGCGCGTTGGCCCAGAGCATCCTGGCCCGAAACTGCGACGGCTGAGGCTCCGGGAGCGGAGTCGACGCAGCGGTGCCGTTGCGGTCGGTTAGCCCGACGCGCCCGGCGGCGGCCGAGCCCAGGTTGCGTCCGCGGCGGCCGTGCGGTGGGCCGCCAACCCACGTCATTCCGCGAATGATCTCACGCTGAACGCAGCGCGGACGTCATTACATCAGGCAGGTCGGCGCCTGTACTTCTTGCCAGGCCAGGCAGAGCAGCTACCAGGCTGTACAGGCGTTCCATCCATGCGGTGCCCTGTCCGCGCCCGAACCGCAGCTGATTACTGCCGCGCTTGAGAGGCACGCCGGCTTTACGCGCCAGAACGTCCATGTTCAGCGGCGGCAACCGGTCGAACTTGACGACGATCTCATCTCGCGTCGCCAGGATGGCCTGCACGTTGGCCGCGTATGCTCGCAAACGCAAGCTCGTCACGTAGACGAGATGCTGAGCGGGCTCGGGCAGCGCTCCGAAGCGGTCTTCCAGCTCGGAAACAAGGCTCGTGAGCGTCGCGTCATCCTCGACCGACGAGAACCGCTGGTACAGACGCAGACGAACTGGATCATCGCTGACGTACTCGGGCGGGAGAAACGCATCCAGCGGAACATCCAGCGACGGCCAGATTCTTTCGAAGGGCAGGTGCGCCGAGCCATCGTGGCGGGCCTTCAGCAGTTCGACCTGCTCCGCGAGCAGCTTGGTGTACAGGTCGAAGCCAACCGCGGCGATGTGGCCGCTCTGGGCGGCGCCGAGCAGGTTGCCAGCGCCGCGAATCTCGAGGTCCTTCATGGCGATGCGCAGGCCCGCGCCGAGCTCGGTGGCCTCGAAGATGGTCTTCAGACGCTCCTGCGCGACTTCGCTGATGGCCATGTCTTTGCCATACAACAGGTACGCGTACGCCCGACTCGCGCTGCGGCCGACGCGCCCGCGGAGCTGGTACAGCTGCGCGAGACCGAAACGATGTGCACTGTTGACGACCAGCGTATTCGCGTTCGGGATATCCAGGCCCGACTCGATAATGGTCGTGCACACGAGGACGTCATAGTCGCCCTCCGCGAATGCCAGCATGGTCTGCTCGAGCTGGTCTTCGGGCATCTGGCCGTGCGCAACGGCGATACGCGCCTCAGGCACCAACCGCCGCAGCCGATTGGCGATCGTCTCGATC
>JAFAPL010000737.1 GCA_019247135.1 Chloroflexota bacterium
GACGCTCGTGCAGGACAACGCCGCGGGCGCGCGTGTGGTGAAGGCCTTCGGGCAGGAGCAACGCGAGATCGAGCGCTTCGACGAGGAGAACGAGGTGCTGTACGAGCGCTATTTCGACTCGACGCGGCTCCAATCGTTCAACACGCCGCTGCTGAACTTCATGGCCAACGGCAGCACGATCGTGATGTTGTGGGTGGGCGGCTTGCTGGTCGTCTGGGGGCAGTTGACCCTGGGTGAGCTGGTGGCGTTCTACGCCTATTTGCTGCAGATCGTTGGGCCGGTTCGGCAGGGCGGTTTCCTGATGTCGATGGCGTCGCGCGCGGCTGCCTCTGCCGAGCGCATCATGGAGGTCCTGGACACGCCCATCGCGGTGTCGAGCCCGCCTGACGCGATCGAATTGCCCGAACTGCGCGGCGAAGTGGAGTTCGAGGATGTGACGTGTGCGTACCACCCCGGCAGGGCCGTGCTCCAGCACGTCAGTTTCACGGCTCACCCGGGCACGACCGTGGCCCTGGTCGGCGCCACCGGCTCCGGCAAAACCACCGTCGCCAACCTGGTTCCCCGCTTCTACGACGTCACCAGCGGTCGCGTCTTGATCGACGGCTACGACGTGCGCGACGTCGACCTTGGATCCTTGCGCCGCCAGGTCGGCATCGTCATGCAAGAGACCACCCTGTTCTCGGGCACCATCCGCGAGAACATCGCCTTCGGACGCGCCGGCGCCACCGACGAAGAGATCGACTGGGCCGCCAATGCCGCTCGCGCCGCGGAATTCATCTCGCGTTTGCCCGACGGCTACGACACCGTCGTCGGCGAGCGCGGGGTCAGCCTCTCGGGCGGTCAGAAACAACGTGTTGCGATTGCGCGCGCGCTGTTGATGGATCCGCGAATTCTGATCCTGGACGAGTTCACGTCCGCCGTCGACGCGGCGACCGAACGACTCATCCGCGCCGCCCTCAACGAGCTCATGCGCGATCGGACGACGTTCGTCATCGCGCACCGTCTCTCGACCGTCCGTGCGGCCGACCAGATTCTGGTGCTGCAACGCGGTCGGCTGGTGGACGTCGGCACGCATGCCGAGCTGCTGGAGCGCAGCAGCATCTATCGAGAGATCCACGCGAGCCAACTGGCAGAGTCCGACGATGTCGCCATTGCTAAAAACGGGCACGCGAGGCCGTCCCTCGCGCCGCTCGCGACCACGGAAGTCGAGGTGGTCCGATGATGGGCGGCGGCTTCGGCGGCGGTGGCGGCATGATGGGCGGCGGCCTCAACCGTGGCGCCGGCCCAGGTGCGCTCTCAAACGTGGCCGATGTCGACGGCGCTGTCTACGACCCGCGCATCGCCAGGCGTGCACTCGCATACCTGCAACCGCACAGAGGCGGCGTCGCCATCGCCCTGTTGATGACGGTCGCGCAGGCCGCGCTGACCACGCTCGGCCCCTACCTGACGAAGATCGCGATCGACAACCACGTGGCGGTCGGCGATATCGCGGGCATGACGGTCTTTCTCGGGCTGACGTTGCTGGCGTACTTCGGCGCGTTTCTGACCAACTGGGTCCAGATGCAGGTCATGACCCGCGTAGGGCAGCAGTTGTTGGAGAAGATGCGCGGCGACATGTTCCGCCACCTGCAGAAGTTGCCGCTGACCTACTTCGACGGGATTCCGAGCGGCGTGGTCGTATCGCGGGTGATCAACGACGTCCAGACGGTCAACGACCTGCTGGCCAACGGCATCATCCAGGCGCTCAGCGACATGCTGATCCTGGCCTTCACCGTCGTGATCATGGTCGCCCTGGCTCCCAAGCTGGCCCTTGTCACGTTTGCGGTCATGCCCCTGATGGTCATCGCGGTCTGGATCTTCACCGAGAAAGCCAAAGTCGCCTATCGGCGCACCCGCGTCACGGTGGCGACTCTGACCGGCGAGTTTGCCGAATCTTTCGCCGGCGTCCGCGTGGTGCAGGCGTTCGCCCGCGAAGCCTCCAGCCAGGAGCACTTCGACGAGCTCAACAACGAGAACCGTGTCGCCAATATCAGGGCGAACACGCTGTCGTCGATGCTGCTGCCGGTGGTCGAGCTGTGCAACGCCGGTGCGACCGTCGCCGTGATTGCGTACGGTGGCTGGCTGATGGTGACCGGCGAGTCGACGCTGGGCGTGCTCGTGGCTTTTCTGGCGTACATCACTCGGTTTTTCCAGCCGATCCGAACGCTCACGCAGTTCTACAACCAGCTTCAGGCGGCGACCGCCGCGGCGGAAAAGGTCTTCGAGCTGCTGGATGAGCCGGTCACCGTCAAGGAGCAACCGCACCCGCTCACGCTGAGCCATGTTCGCGGCGAGGTCGAATTCCGCGACGTTTCTTTCTCGTATGGCCGCGAGCCAGTGCTGGACGGCGTGAGTTTCCGTGCCGATCCTGGCCAGATGATCGCCATGGTCGGGCACACCGGCGCAGGCAAGACGACCGTCGCCAGCCTGCTTGCCCGCTTCTACGATCCCGTCAAAGGGTCCGTACGGCTGGACGGTCACGATTTGCGCGAGCTCTCGTTCGAGACCTTGCGGAGCTCAATCGGCCTCGTGCTCCAGGACAACTTCCTGTTCTCGGGCACGATCGCCGACAACATCCGCTACGCCAGGCCGGAAGCATCGGACCAGGAGGTGCTCGAGGCGGCCAGGATCGCGAACGCGCACGAGTTCATCAGCATAATGCCGCGCGGCTATGAGACTCAGGTGATGGAGCGTGCCGCGAACCTCTCGCTTGGACAACGGCAACTGATCGCCATCGCGCGAACGGTCCTGGCGGACCCGCAGGTGCTGATCCTGGATGAGGCCACCTCGAACGTCGACTCACAAACCGAGCTGCTCGTCCAGCAGGCCCTGCAGAAGCTCCTGGCCGGACGGACCTCGCTGGTGATTGCGCACCGGCTGTCGACGATTCGCCGGGCGGACGAGGTGCTCGTGCTCGACGCGGGTCGGATCATCGAACGCGGCAGGCACGCCGACCTGCTGCGGCGGCGCGGGCCCTACTTCATTCTGTACCAGCAGCAGTTCGCCGAACTGGCCTCGCTGGACGGCGAGGTCGACGGCCACGTCGACCGGGAGCCCATGCGCACGGCGTCTTGATGCATGCGCTTCAGCGTCGGTGACCTCCGCTTCAACGCGACCGTCACCGACTCGGCAACTATCACGTCGGAGCGCACCAGCGCTGCTCTGCGCAGGCTAACCATCCAGTTCCGCGCTCAGAAGACCGAGATGCACGCGCAGGCGCTCGAAGCCGCGCTGCTGCGCAGGACCGGCGGCGTGTTCTCGCTCACCGACCAGGGCGACCCGGAAGCGGAGTGGCGCATTGTCGATAGCGGCTGCACGTACATCGGCGCCGAGCCGTGGGGCATCAACCACCACACGTGGAGCCTGGAGCAGGTCGAGCGGATTCACTGCACCCTGCTGCGTATCGGATCGCTGGAGCTCACGCCCTACGACTACGCAGAGCAGTCGTCTGATGACGGCAGCCTGGTGCTCGTCGCGCGCTGCATCCTCTCGACCGAAGCATTGGAGGCTGTCCGCGGCCTGGACGGCGCGTTCGACGTGGTTCGCGTGGGCGTGAGTGATGCGCCGCGGCGCATGCTGCTCGACGACTACGTCTGGGGCCCGGCGTCGTCCCAGAACCGGTCGATCGGCGTGGTCGTGCGCTGCGAAGACTTCCGCCAGCCGAGGGTGACACTCACCGCAAGCGACGTGCCTGTCGAGCGCGTCATGCTCCGCCGGCTTCTGGATCCGGAACAGCGCCACGCCGCGCGCCAAGTCGACGACATCGACGCCTGGCCACTCTAACGGGTGTAGGATGCCCCGGTCGAAAGGGGGGTGCATCAACCGATGCGCGGATGGATCGGTCGATACGTATCTTTTGGATGGAGTCTCGCGCTGAGCCTCGCGTTCGTCGCCTGCTCGTCTGCCCCGCAGGCCGCGCCGACCAGCGCGCCAGCCGCGCCCGCGCCGACCAGCGCGCCGGCGGCGCCGGCGCCAGCCACGAGCGCACCTGCCGCCGCAGCCGGCGGGGGTCAAGCAACCGGTACGCCGATCAAGATCGGCTACCTGGCGGACTCCAACGGGACGAGCGCACCGATCGCCGCTGGCATGCACCTCGGCACCGACCTCGCCGTGAACCAGATCAACGCCAATGGCGGAGTGAACGGGCAACCCATCCAGGTGCAGTACGTGGACCCGCAAAGCGATCCAACGCAAGCGGTCCAGATGGCCACCCAGCTCATTCAGACGGACAAGGTTGACGTACTCATGGGCGCCGTCCTGAGCTCGGAGTGCCTCGTGGTCCAGCAGCTCGTGGCGAAGCTGCAGGTGGTGTATTTGCCGACATTCGGCTGCGCGGCCGAAGAGTTTTCGTCGCAGTCATGCAATCGATACGCCTTCCGCTTCGAACCAGTCGGGCGTCAGGAGCTCGGCCCGCTGGTCGACTTCATCACGAAGAACTACGGCAAGAACTTCGCCATGATGTACTCGGACTACGCGTACGGTCAGTCGCAGCTGAAGGCCTATACAGATCTGCTCGCTCAACAAGGCGCGAGCATCACGCTGCCGATTCCTGTTCCACAGAACGAGCCCAACCTCGCGCCCTACGTCACCAAGATTCCGACCGATGGCTCGATCAGCGGCGTCATCATCAATGGCCTGGGCGCTGGCGACTTGACGCGAGTGTCACTTGCCCTGGGACAGTACGGCATCGCCCCGAAAGTACAGGTGATCGGCAATTCCGGACGTGACGTCTACGGTGGCACCTACCCGGATTTCCTCAAGGGCTCGGTGAACGTGCAGACCTACATCACGGGCCAGCCGCCGAACAATCCATCCGGCGACGCGTACGAGAAGGGCTGGCGCGACATCACGGCCAAAGAGCCCGACTGGGCGAACATCTTTGGCGGCGCGGACAAGGCGCTCGGGTTCGAGGGTTACCTCCAGTATACCGCGATGACCGCCCTGAAAACAGCCATGACCGCGTCGGGCTTCACGGGTCGGGCGGACACAGAGAAACTGATTTCGGCGCTCGAGAAGGTGAACATGCCAATGGGACCCGACGCGCCCGGCGGCGGGATCATCATGGATCCGGCGGACCACCAGGGCGCGCAGACCGTGTACGTCTATCGTGTGAGCGGCCCTCAGCAGGAGGAGCTGCTGGCGACCACGCCGGCGGAGCAGGTCCCGCAGTTCACCTCCTGCCACGTGTAGTGGCATCAGGCTAGGCGCGCGGGCAGCGCAACCAGGACTCCGCGCCAGTGATCCACGACATCGTCCTTCAGTTGCTGAATGGCCTGGTGGTCGGCTCGTCACTCGCGCTCGTGGCGTCTGGCCTGGCCCTCGTGTTCGGCGTTCTCGACATCGTGAACTTCGCCCAGGGCGAGTACTTCATGTTGGGCGGCTACGTCCTCTACTTCACCCTCCAGGCGACGGGCAACTTCGCGCTCGGCGTGCTGGCCGCGTTCGTGATCATCGGCATCGCTGGCGGCGCCCTCCTCCAGCTACTCGTCTGGCCTTTGCTCGGCAAGTCTGGTGCGCTTCCCCTGCTGGCGACCCTCGGCCTGAGTCTGATCCTTCGCCAGCTGGCGATCAACCAGTTCGGCGGACTCACCCGGCCGGTTATGCCGCCCATCGACGCACGCGTGCCGATCGAAAACGTCGACTACCCGGTGTTCAACCTGGTGATCGTCGCCGCCAGCGCCGCGATCCTGTTCGGCGGCTACGTCTTCTTGAAATACACGAAGTACGGCATCTGGCTGCGCGCGGTCGCCGAAAACAGACCGATGGCGACTGGTCTGGGCGTGCCCGTCCCGCGCGTCTACATGGTCGCGTTCATGCTGAGCTCGGGCCTGGCCGCCGTGGCCGGTGCGCTGCTGGCGCCCGTCACCTCCGTCTATGCGACAGTCGGGAGCGACGTGATCGTGAACGCGTTCATCGTGGTCGTCGCTGGCGGGATGGGGAATTTCCGCGGCGCCGCCCTGATTGCGCTCTTGCTCGGCGAAGTGGAAGCGATCGGCTCGATCTGGTTCCGCCCGGTCGAAGTCCAGGTCTTCGCGCTCGCCCTGGTCATCGTGCTGTTGATTGCTCGCTCGCGCGACAAGCTCAATCCACCGGCGCCGGCGACCCGCGGCGTCGTCCGCTCGCGGGGTGCACAACGGCTGTACGCCGCGTTGACGCTCCTGATCCTCGCCGTCGCCGCGATCGCGCCGATGTTTTCAGACGCGGTGGCCTCGCGCCTGGCGACGTACCTGATCTTCGGATTGCTGGCGCTGTCCGTCGCGATCATGACGAGCTTCGGCCGCCTGTTCAACGTCGGTGTGGGCGCCATCTTCGGCGTCGCCGCGTACACCGTCGCGATTCTCACGAACCACGGCACGTTCAACCCGCTGCTACTCTTCTTCGCGGCGATCGCGGCGGGGCTGCTGATCTCAGTCGTTTTCGGCGTGTACGCGAACGTCGCAACTGGTGTCGAGTACCTGATGCTGACCTTTCTCACCACGCTGGCCATGTCAACCGTGCCCAACGCGGCCACGGACCTGACCGGTGGCGACAATGGCTTGCAGGTCAAAGGCGGTCTTGCCCCGTCATTCGGACTCAATCCGCTGATCGGCAACGAGTTCTACTACTTCGTGCTCGGCGTGGTGGTGCTCGCCCTCGCGCTGGCTGCCTACTTGTTGACCGCGCAATTCGGCAAAGTCGCTCAGGCGATCGGACGCAACGCCGGTCGGGCAGCAGCGATGGGCTATCAGGTACCTGTCCACCGCATGGCGCTGACACTGCTGTCAGGCTTCGTGGCGTCGGTGGCGGGATGGCTATACGCTCTGAACAATTCTTTTGTCTCGCAGGATCTGCTCGGCCTTGGCAACTCGCTCAACGGGGTTCTTTACGCACTCGTCGGTGGCGCCGACCACGCCATCCTCGGCTCGCTCCTGGGCGCCGCGGGGTTCCGGTTCATGACCGAGAGCCTGGGTCGGCTCACGGCGCAATCGTCGCTGTATATCGGGATCGCGCTGTTGGTCGTGGTCTACGTCATGCCGAACGGTCTGCTCGGCATCATCGAGACCGGCCTGCGTTTGATGCCGCGTCGAGTGGCGCGGCCGTCGACGTCGCGAGCCCCTGAAATCGGGCTTGGACGTA
>JAFAPL010000830.1 GCA_019247135.1 Chloroflexota bacterium
CGCTCGTTTTGGCGAGATGCTGCGGCAGCATCGGCTTGCTGTCGGCGGTCATGAGAGATTCTCCCCGTAGGCGGTCACGAAAGTCCCCACTGGCGGCCACGAAATTACCCAGCGGCGGTCACCAATCTCCCCAGACGTCGATCGCTAGCTTGGCTGCAGTGTGCGGCCAGCGGCGGATTGTCCGCGGCTTCACTGGTGTGCACCGAGGAGGATCCGTGAAGAAGACCGAGGAGATCATGGAGATCCTGGCTGCCTATGATCTGACGCACAGCTTTCGGACGCCGCGCGTTAGTCGGCTGCGACCATCACACCGTCGCACGCTACGCGCGCGCCCGTGACGCAGGTCGGCTGACCACGCTCGCACCTCAGCCGCGTCACGAACTCATCGATCCATTTCGAGAAACATCGAGGAATGGGTCTCGCCGAGGCCAAAGTAGCTTGAGCGAATGCGCGCCAGGATGATCGCGGCAGTGGCACTTGCGCATCAAGAAACGCCACGCACCGGGATCAGCAACACTCTCTCTAAGTATGTCGGCCAGGATCCGATGCTGTTCAACCAGCAGCGACAACGGTCCAAATCACTCGCTCAACCGCCTATTCGAGTATTCCACTCGCAGCCTCACGGCGGCCTCAGGGACATTGCTCCGACGGTTGCTCTCTTTCGACAGTTGCGAGTTCATCGAGAGGGCGAACAAACAGACGACGCCGGTAACGGGCGCGATGATCGGAGCCCAAGTGAGCACTGAAGGCGGGTTGATGCGCATGCGGGTCGTCAGGGAGGAGGTCACGCAGCGAAACAATCAGGGCCGGCCGACGCAGGTCGCGGTGCTCCCCGTCCGCTGGGGCTTACCTTAGAGACGCCGCCAAGTCCGTCGAGCTAGCCTCAATGCTGCGGTGGCTTGCTCTCGATAGGCCGACCTCACGCCTGGCCATCGATATCAAGGCCGCGTTGTGTACGCTTGCGCCGGAAGCACGGGTGGACGGGGGGCGCGCATCAATTCGCGAAGGAGCGCGGTAGATGAGAGTCCGTCATTACGTTTATCTCGCGGTCACTGCGCTGGTCATAACCGCGCTCGCGGCAGTGTTTAGCATGTCAGCCCAGGCGCAGACTGCCACGCGAGCGTTCTACGGCCCGTTCCCATCCTGGCGCCAGGTCAAGTGCGAAGGCGCAGATGACACGGCGATGTTGCAGAACGAACTCAACGTGCTGGGCAATCCGGGCCACAGCCCCGTCCTGTACATCAATCCCGGTACGTGCCGTCTGACTGCCACGCTGCATATCGACCAGGAGCACGGTGGCTGCCGCTACGGCGGCGTCTCGATCCTCGGCGCTGACCCGGCGACGACGAAGATGCTGTGGGCCGGCCCGAGCGACATCAACCAGCCGATGCTCTCGTGGGGCTGCATGTTCGATTCGCGCTTCGGGCGACTGACCTGGGACGGCGGCGGCAGAGCGGTCACCGTCTACTGGCAATCCCAGCTACCGGAGTATTCGTCGACCAATCGGCACGAAGATGAGTTCTTCGTCAACCTGGACCCGAACGGTGTTGCCATCCGCTCGGGGGGCCAGGGCGTGGGTGACGCGGAAGTCGAATACCTGCGCGAGCACTTCATCGGCCCGATGCAAGCCGGCATGCTCCTGTATGACTACAACTCGGTCGATCACTGGGTTCACAACAGCGAATTCATCGGCCCGATGGAAGCCGGCGTGGCGAACTTTGTCTCGACGCAGAACGGCGCAGGCAACTTTGGTATCGACCACTCCAACTTCATCAACGTCACCGCTGATGCGCAGCTCGCCAATCCAGGGTTCTTCACCACCACCGGCAACTACTCACGTGGCAATCACTGGCACGTGCACGCACTCGCGAGCGGCTCGGCTGCAGCGACCTGGACCAGTCTCAGCGAAACCATCATCGACCCGGACCCAACCCAGTCGCAATTCGAGTTCGGTAACCCGGGCCCGCTGTTTGTGGGTGACCTGCATCTGCGCAGCAGCCGCGACCGCGAAGGCATCTCGAGAGTCGTTGAAGGCTATACGGGCAATCCGGGCGGCGATACCTCTTCCATCGGCAACACCTCCAGCGCGAGTGGTGGCGGCCAGTACAACGTGCCGATTCCTGGCCTTGGTCGTGACTTCACGAACTCGGGCGAACTCTACGGACTCGACGATCACCCTGGCCAGTCGATCAGCGATCCCGGCCCGTACACGATCATGACGCCATCGCGCAGCACCTTGCCTGTAATCGAAGTCCAGAACGGTGATATCGCCTCGGCGCTGTCGCAGGCTGGCAGTCAGCACGTCATCGTGCACGTCCCATTCGGTCAGTACGTGCCGTCGT